>JBJOKB010000030.1:0-11063 GCA_046046315.1 Actinomycetota bacterium
TAGGTCTAAAAGAAGCAAAAGATCTAGTTGAAGGTGCACCAAAGCCAGTACTTGAAAAAGTTAACAAAGAAGCTGCAACAAAGGCTAAAGAATTATTAGAGTCTGCAGGCGGAAAAGTAACAATCAAGTAGTAGCAAACTATTTGCAAAGAAATCCCCCACGAACAGCACAAACTGTTCCTGGGGGATTCTTGTTTTTCAAGACTTTTACCAGAATTTAACTGGCTTTTTTACTTTCAAGCATTATCCTTATGCAGATGGTCAAATTGATCATCAAAGAAGTAAAAATGTTAGGAAATGACTAAATGGAAATATTGTTATTAGTAGGTCGTTTGTTTTTTGCACTGTTGTTTATCGGTTCAGGAATTGGTCACCTTCGCCAAACAGCAGCAATGGCAGGTTATGCATCTTCTAAAGGTGTGCCTGCAGCAAAAGCAGCAACAATCATTAGCGGTTTAATGATTTTGCTTGGAGCTGCTTACATCGCACTAGGTTTCTATGCAGATCTTGGTGCATTATTAATTTTCATCTTTTTAGTACCAACTGCATTCTTAATGCATCCATACTGGAAAGAATCAGATGCAATGACAAAAATGAACGAAATGATTGCGTTCAACAAAGACATTGCATTAGCAGGTGCAGCTCTTGCCTTTTTCTACATTTTCGCAAAACACGGCGAAACTGTAGGTTTGGTTTTAAGCAACACCACTTTGTTCTAATTTAAAAACAAAATAAAAAGTCCCTTCCTTAGCGGGAAGGGACTTTTTATTTACTTCAATCTTGGCAAAAACTATATTTTCGAGTTAAGTTATTACTATGGCAAGAACTGACAAAGAAACTTTCGCCGCAGGTTCACCAAATGTATTAGGTTGGCGTGAATTAATAATCGCAACTGGTGAAAAACATCTTAATAAACCACCGAAAGGCAAAGTTCTTACAGTGTTAGGACATTTTTCAGATTTGCATGTTTGTGATCCGGAATCTCCTTCTCGCATGGAGTACCTAGATCGACTTTCAGATCCCGATAGTAAATGGCGGGATGAAGTTGGTTACATAGGCACTTATCGAGCCCAAGAAATTTTAACTACTCAAGTTGTGGCATCAATGGTTGATGCAATTAATGATTTAAAAAATGGACCATTAACTAATGCGCCGATTGAAGCTGTCGTTGTTACTGGCGACATGACAGATAACGCTCAATTAAATGAAACGAATTGGTACATATCTGTATTAAACGGTGGAGAAGTCAAACCAATTTCTGGAAATTTAGAAAAGTCTGAATGGGTTGGATCGCACAATGTCGAATATGACATCCACTATTGGCATCCAGACGGTGCACCTTTAGGAAAAGAAATAGATCGACCAATAGCCAAATTTGGATTTCCCATTATTAAGGGATTAGTCGAAAAGGCACGAACTTCTTTTAGCTCCTCTGGTTTATCAATTCCGTGGTTTGCGACTTTTGGTAATCATGATCAACTTCTACAAGGAACAGTTTCACCAAATAATGAATTAGAAGAATTATCAATTAGCAACAAAAGAGTCTTTGAATTACCCGAAGATTTGGTTAATCCAGAAACAATATTGCCAGCAATTGCAGAAATTGGACCAGCAAAATACTTAGATACAAAAAATTTAAAAAATCAAAATAATTCACCCGACAAAATGCGTGCTTTCAATACACCAAGCTCTTTTGCGCAAGCACATATTTCAGCAGGAGGGAAACCAGAAGGACATGGGTTTACAACGGAAAATGTTAATAACAATAATGCTTACTGGGTTTATGACTTAGAAAATATTCGGCTGATTTCCCTTGATACAGTCAACCCTCACGGAGGATGGCAAGGTTCAATTGATGAAAAACAGTTACATTGGCTCAGGGAAAAATTACTGGAAGCAAAAAATAAATATTGTGTTTTACTTTCGCATCATCCCTCTCCAACTTTAGTTAATGATTTTGCACCAGAAGGTGAACCTAGAAGAGTAATTAGAGATGAATTATTAAAAGAGATTTATCAACATAAAAATTTAATTGTTTGGATTGCAGGTCACGTGCATAGACATGCTTCAGGAATCCACACCCGAGAAGACGGTTCAACATTTTTGGAATTAACTACCAGTTCTCATATTGATTGGCCGCAACAATCAAGGGTCCTAGAAATTGTTAAAGAAGACAGTGCAATCGCTATAGCGTCCACGGTGATTGACCACGCTGGATTAGTTAACTGGGAAGGTCAAGATTTGGATTACCGGTCCATGGCAGGAATTTCCAGAGTTCTTTCGTTAAATGATTGGCAACGACGAGACGATTTCAACCCAGTATTGGCCCGCCAAGGCAATCTCGAGGATCGCAATGTGGTCTGGAGGGTGAGTGATCCATTTTTGTGAGGGAGGTCTCGGGAAGATAACAATTTGCCCCACGCACCCCACAAACTTGACGAAGTAGGTAGGTGGTTGTTATAAGCAAGTGACCTGTAGGTATGCTTTTATTTTGCATCCCAATTCCCAGCCCGCAAGGGCTCGTTTTGTTTTGCGACCAAAGATTTTTAAAGTGCCCTTCGGACGAAAGGACGCCACTTGGCATCTTCAGCCAAAGCTTCAGGAAAAAATTCACGTTTATCATTTGGAAAAATTAAAGAACCTTTAGAAGTTCCTAATCTTTTAGATTTACAAATCGAATCATTCGATTGGTTAATGGGTAATGAAAAATGGCAAGCACGTGTAAAGAGTGCACTTGATGCTGGCAGAACTGATGTTCCAACAACTTCTGGTTTAACTGAAATATTTGAAGAAATTTCTCCAATTGAAGATCTTGCAGGATCAATGTCTCTATCTTTCCGCGATCATAGATTTGAACCAGCAAAATACACAGTTGAACAATGTAGAGATAAAGATGTAACTTACGCGCAACCACTTTTCGTTACAGCTGAATTTATGAATAACGAAACTGGTGAAATTAAATCACAAACAGTTTTCATGGGTGATTTCCCAATTATGACTAACAAAGGAACATTTGTAATTAACGGAACAGAACGTGTTGTTGTTTCACAATTAGTTCGTTCTCCAGGTGTTTATTTTGAAAAGTCAATTGACAAAACAACTGACAAAGAATTATTCACAGCAAAAGTAATTCCAAGTCGTGGTGCTTGGTTAGAATTTGAAGTTGATAAGAAAGATCTTGTTGGTGTTCGTCTTGATCGCAAACGTAAACAATCTGCAACAGTATTACTAAAAGCACTTGGTATGACTGCAGATCAAATTGCAACTAAATTTGCTAAGTATCCTTCAATTCTTGAAACTCTTGCAAAAGATTCAGTCCAAACTCAAGAAGAAGCTTTGGTTGATATTTATCGCAAGATGAGACCAGGCGAGCCACCAACAATTGAAGGTGGTCGAAACCTTCTTGATAACTATTACTTCAATTCCAAGCGTTATGACTTGGCAAAAGTTGGTCGTTATAAAGTTGGAAGAAAACTTGGTTCACAATTACCATTACAACAAAACACATTAACTCTTGATGATATTTGTGACACCATTGAATATATTGCTGCACTTCATGCTGGTGTTACTGAACTAAACAAGACACGTGGCAAAACCGTTGTTGAAATTGATGATATTGATCATTTTGGAAATAGAAGATTAAGAACTGTTGGCGAACTAATTCAAAATCAAATCCGTACCGGTTTGTCTCGTATGGAAAGAGTTGTTAGAGAAAGAATGACAACTCAAGATGTGGAAGCAATTACGCCACAAACCTTGATTAATATTCGACCAGTTGTTGCCTCAATTAAAGAATTCTTTGGTACCAGCCAATTGTCACAATTTATGGATCAAACAAATCCATTGGCAGGGCTAACTCACAAACGTCGTTTGTCAGCACTTGGACCAGGTGGACTTTCTCGTGAACGTGCAGGTTTCGAAGTTCGAGATGTGCATCCTTCCCATTACGGAAGAATGTGTCCAATTGAAACTCCTGAAGGTCCAAACATTGGTTTGATTGGTTCCTTATCATCATTTGCTCGCGTTAACGAATTTGGTTTCATTGAAACTCCTTATCGCAAAGTAAGCAAAGGAAAAGTAACAAACCAAATTTCTTATTTAACAGCTGATGAAGAAGATCGTCACGTTATTGCTCAAGCAAATGCTGCTTTAGCTGCTGATGGAACTTTCTCAGAAGAACGAGTTTTAGTTCGCCGCAAAGGTGGAGATGTTGATTTCGTAGTACCAGACGATGTTGATTTTATGGACGTTTCTCCACGTCAAGTTTGGTCAGTTGCAACTGCAATGATCCCATTCTTAGAACACGATGATGCTAACCGTGCATTGATGGGTTCAAACATGCAACGCCAATCAGTGCCATTGATTAGAGCAGAGGCTCCATTAGTTGGAACTGGTATGGAATATCGCGCCGCAGTTGATGCAGGCGACGTTGTTGTTGCTGAAAAAGCTGGTGTGATTTCAGAAATTAGCGCAGACACTATTGATGTCGCAAACGAAGATGGTTCATCAACAACTTACAAAGTTCAAAAATTCCGTAGATCAAACCAAGGAACTTCTTACAATCAAAAACCAATTGTTAAAGAAGGCGACAAAGTAAAAGCTGGACAAGTTCTTGCTGATGGTCCATGTACCGACGGTGGAGAAATGGCACTTGGTCGAAACCTACTTGTGGCGTATATGCCTTGGGAAGGCCATAACTACGAAGACGCAATCATCTTGAACCAAAGACTTGTGCAAGATGATGTTTTAACTTCAATTCATATTGAAGAACATGAAATTGATGCTCGCGACACAAAACTAGGCGCAGAAGAAATCACACGCGATCTTCCAAACGTTTCTGAAGAAGTATTAGCTGATTTAGATGAACGAGGAATTATTCGCATCGGTGCAGAAGTTGTGCCAGGTGACATTCTTGTTGGAAAAGTAACACCAAAGGGTGAAACAGAATTAACACCTGAAGAAAGATTGCTTCGCGCAATTTTCGGCGAAAAAGCTCGTGAAGTAAGAGACACTTCTCTAAAAGTTCCACACGGTGAAAGTGGAACTGTAATTGATATCAAAGTTTTCGATCGTGAACATGATGACGAAATGGGACCAGGAGTTAACCAAATCGTTCGTGTTTATATTGCACAAAAGAGAAAAATTACTGAGGGTGACAAATTAGCAGGCCGTCACGGTAATAAAGGTGTTATTGCAAAAATTCTTCCTGCAGAAGATATGCCTTTCTTAGAAGATGGCACACCTGTTGACATTGTGTTAAACCCACTGGGAGTTCCAGGACGTATGAACTTAGGTCAGGTTTTGGAATTTCATTTAGGTTGGTTAGCTAAATCTGGTTGGGATATTGAAGGAAGTCCAAAGTGGGCAGAAAATATTCCAGAAAACATGAGAAAAGTTCCACCAAATACCAAACTTGCAACACCTGTATTTGATGGTGCTCGCGAAACTGAAATCACAGGTTTGATGTCAGCATCACTTCCTTCTTCAAATGGTGATCGCTTAATTGGTGCAAACGGAAAAGCTCGTTTGTTTGATGGACGAAGTGGCGAACCATTCCCAATGCCAATTGCAGTTGGTTACAAATACATTTTGAAACTTCTACATTTGGTTGACGACAAGATCCATGCTCGCTCAACTGGTCCATACTCAATGATTACTCAACAGCCACTTGGTGGAAAAGCACAATTTGGTGGTCAGAGATTTGGTGAAATGGAAGTTTGGGCTTTGGAAGCCTACGGTGCGGCATATGCACTTCAAGAATTACTAACAATCAAATCAGACGATGTATTAGGTCGTGTGAAAGTTTATGAAGCAATTGTGAAGGGTGAAAATATTCCAGAACCTGGAATTCCAGAATCCTTCAAAGTGCTTGTTAAAGAAATGCAATCTCTAGGACTAAATGTTGAAGTTATGTCTGGAGATGGTCAAGCAATTGAAATGCGTGACACAGACGAAGACGTATTTAGAACAGCGGAAGAACTAGGAATCGACCTATCACGTCGTGAACCAAGTTCTGTAGAAGAAGTTTAAGAAACTAGGAAAAGGGCGGAAAAAGAAAAGTGTTAGATGTAAATAACTTTGACGAATTACGTATCGGCCTAGCTTCTGCTTCAGATATTCGTAGCTGGTCACATGGTGAGGTTAAGAAACCAGAAACCATTAATTACAGAACATTAAAGCCAGAGAAAGATGGCTTATTTTGTGAAAAGATTTTCGGACCAACCCGTGATTGGGAATGTTATTGCGGTAAATACAAACGCGTTCGATTCAAAGGCATCATTTGTGAACGTTGCGGTGTTGAAGTAACTCGTGCAAAAGTTCGTCGCGAAAGAATGGGTCACATTGAATTATCAGCACCAGTAACACATATTTGGTATTTCAAAGGTGTTCCATCTCGTTTAGGTTACTTACTTGATCTTGCACCAAAAGACCTAGAAAAAGTTATTTATTTTGCTGCCTACATGATCACAGATGTTGATGTGGATGCACGTCACGAAGATCTACCATCTTTGGAAGCAAAACTTGATTCTGAAAAGAAGAAAATCACAAATCGTCGTGATGCAGATATCAATGCTCGCGCTAAAAAACTTGAAGAAGACTTAAAAGCATTAGAAAAAGATGGTGCTAAGTCTGATCAAAAACGTAAAGTTAAAGAAGCAGCTGAACGCGAAATGAATTCAATTCGCAGAAAAATTGATGCTGAAATAGATCGTTTGGCTTTAGTTTTTGATCGTTTCCGAAACCTTAAAGTGCAAGATCTAGAAGGTGACGAAATGTTGTATCGCGAAATGCGCGATAGATATGGTCGCTATTTCACCGGTGGTATGGGTGCTGCAGCAATTAAACGTCGTCTAGAAAACTTTGATCTAGTTGCCGAAGCAGCAGCATTAAAAGAAGTTGTGCAATCTGGCAAAGGTCAAAAGAAAACTCGTGCGCTAAAAAGACTTAAAGTTATTAACGCATTTGATGCCACCACTAATTCACCAGCTTCAATGGTGCTAGATGCAATTCCAGTTATCCCACCAGATCTTCGCCCAATGGTTCAACTAGATGGTGGAAGATTTGCCACATCAGATCTAAATGATTTATATCGACGTGTAATCAATAGAAACAATCGTTTAAAGAGATTGTTAGATCTTGGTGCACCAGAAATTATTGTTAACAACGAACGTCGTATGTTGCAAGAAGCAGTTGATGCATTATTTGATAACGGTCGCCGTGGTCGTCCAGTAACAGGACCAGGAAATCGTCCGTTGAAATCTTTGTCAGACATGTTAAAAGGTAAGCAAGGACGTTTCCGTCAGAACTTGCTTGGAAAACGTGTTGACTATTCAGGTCGTTCGGTAATTGTTGTTGGTCCGCAATTAAAACTGCACCAATGTGGTTTGCCAAAACAAATGGCTTTAGAGCTTTTCAAACCATTTGTTATGAAACGCCTTGTTGATTTAAACCATGCTCAAAATATTAAATCAGCAAAAAGAATGGTTGAAAGATCACGTGCAGTTGTATGGGACGTATTAGAAGAAGTAATTACTGAACATCCCGTAATGCTTAACCGTGCCCCTACCTTGCACAGATTAGGTATTCAAGCATTTGAACCACTTCTGATTGAAGGAAAAGCAATCCAAATTCATCCTTTGGTTTGTACTGCATTTAACGCAGACTTTGACGGTGACCAAATGGCTGTGCACGTGCCACTTTCAGCCGAAGCACAAGCTGAAGCTCGTATTTTGATGTTGTCATCCAACAACATTTTGTCCCCAGCTTCAGGTAAACCAATTACCACTCCTACTCAAGACATGGTGTTGGGAATTTATTACCTAACTCTGCAAACAGCAGGAGCAAAAGGTGAAGGACGAGTTTTCTCTTCCGTTGCCGAAGCTGTCATGGCTTATGACAGACACGAGTTGGATTTGCAATCTGAAATCACAATTCGTTTAAGAAATGTTTACCCACCTCACGAACATGACACACCAAAAGGTTGGTCATTTGGTAAACCATTAACTTTTAAAACAACTCTTGGTAGATCGCTGTTCAACGAAGCCCTACCAGATAACTATCCATTCATTAACTCAGTAGTGGATAAGAAAAAACTTGGCGCAATCGTTACTGATTTAACTGAAAAGTATCCAAAGATTCAAGTCGCACAAATTCTTGATCTTTTGAAAGAACTTGGATTCCGCTGGGCAACTCGAAGTGGTGTCACAATTTCTATCGATGACGTTCTTGAACCACCAAGTAAAGATTCGTTGTTGAAGAAAGCTGAAGATGTTGCAGCTAAAGTTCAAAAGAATTTTGAACGAGGCATGATTTCTGATGCTGAACGTCGTCAAGAATTAATTGATATTTGGACCAAAGTTACAGCGGAAATTGCCGAAGCCATGGAAAAGAATTTCCCAATTTCAAACCCTGTTTGGATGATGGCTCACTCTGGTGCTCGTGGAAACATGATGCAAATCAGACAACTTGCAGGTATGCGAGGTCTGGTATCAAATCCAAAGGGTGAAATTATTCCTCGACCAATTAAGTCAAACTTCCGTGAAGGTTTATCCGTGTTGGAGTACTTCATTTCTACACACGGTGCTCGTAAAGGTTTGGCTGACACTGCATTAAGAACTGCAGATTCTGGTTATCTAACTCGTCGTCTAGTTGACGTAGCACAAGATGTAATTATTAGAGAAGAAGATTGCGGAACTGATCGAGGACTTAAAGTCACAATTGGTGAAAAAGGTCAAGACGGTGTGATTCGTCCAGTTGAATTTGTGGACACCACAGTTGCTTCTCGAGTTCTTGCTGACGAAGTCAAACTAAACCAAGAAGCACTAGCTCATCGTGATGATGAACTTTCAATGAGTTTAATAACTGAACTTATTGAAGATGGTGTGACAGAAATTAAAGTTCGCTCAGTATTAACTTGCGAATCTAAACTTGGAACTTGTGCTCGTTGCTATGGTCGCTCAATGGCCAGTGGCAAATTAGTTGATGTGGGCGAGGCAGTAGGAATTATTGCTGCTCAATCAATTGGTGAGCCAGGAACACAATTAACAATGCGTACTTTCCACACCGGAGGTGTGGCTGGAGCAGACATCACTCACGGTTTGCCACGTGTTGTTGAGTTGTTCGAAGCTCGCACTCCAAAAGGTGTGGCACCAATTAGCGAAGTTGCAGGAAGAATTCGCGTTGAAGAAACCGATAAGACTCGAAAGATCGTCGTGATTCCAAGTGACGGTGCTGAAGAAGTTGCTTACCCAGTTTCAAAGAGAACTCGTTTAATGGTTGAAGACGGACAAGCTGTTGAAGTTGGTCAACAATTAGTTGTAGGAGCAGTAGATCCTAAACAAGTACTTCGAGTTCTTGGACCTAGAGAAGTCCAAGTTCACTTGGTAAATGCAGTGCAAGAAGTTTATCGATCACAAGGTGTAAGTATTCACGATAAGCACATCGAAGTAATTGTTAGACAAATGCTTCGTCGTGTAACCATCATCGAATCAGGAGATGCAAATCTTCTGCCAGGTGAATTGGTTGATCGCGTGATATTTGAAACCGAAAACAGAAGAGTTGTGCAAGAAAGTGGTAAACCAGGTTCAGGAAGACCAGAACTTATGGGTATAACCAAAGCATCTCTTGCAACTGAATCATGGTTGTCAGCAGCTTCCTTCCAAGAAACAACACGTGTGCTAACAGATGCTGCAATCAACGAGAAATCAGATTCACTACTGGGGCTAAAAGAAAACGTGATTATTGGAAAACTTATTCCAGCAGGAACTGGTTTGCCACGTTATCGTCACGTTCGAGTTGAACCAACTGAAGAAGCAAAAGCTGCAATGTATGCCTCAATGTCGAGCTATGACGATATTGATTACACCTCATTTGGTGTAGGTGGCGGTCAAGCTGTGCCTTTGGATGATTACGACTCAGGTGCAAATCAAAGATAATTAAAAAAGCCCCCAAGAAATTGGGGGCTTTTTTAATTAAGACTTAAATTTAATTTAATCCAAATAGCCCTGAGAAAAATGTCTTAATATTTGAAGTTAGAGTTTTAATTGTTTTTACAAATATGACATCTTCACTTTCGGTATCGGGTGAATTTTGCTCATCACTCACATTGTCTGATGCTGACGGGGTAGGACTTGGATTAATTAAATAGCCTTCACTGCTTAATAATTCTTCAACATCTGAATCTAATTTTTGAATAAATTCAGTTGGACTATTAAAATATAATTTTTTTGCAGCCCAGTTTGGAAATTCCAATTCAATCGAACCCGTTTTATCATTAAGATAGTTTTGAAAAGTTGAACCATATATATTTTGGCCACTTATCACACCAGATTTGTATTGGGTATAAATATCAATTATCCCTGTTTGAAGATTTTTCCCATCACTTGCAGTTTTTTCTGGTATCAAAGTTTGCGTGCGAGTAACTTTAGAACTATTGCTATCTGTCCAAGTATTTTTTATTGTGAAGTTCTTTTCCTTCTCATTCCATTTCACGCTTCCATCATTATTTTGAGAAGCGTTTTCATTTGCGTCAACGTTTGTTTGAGTGCCATGCCAGCCTGCAACATTTCCATCATCAGTGGCTCGAGTTTGAAATCTTAAATTGCAGTTTGTGCAACCCATATATTCGCCAGGTAACTTACCTCCCCAAGATCCATTTGGTCCACAAACATCATTTGTACAAACCACAACTCCATGAACATTTCCAGTAACAGGATCCACAACTGCCCACCCACCAACTCCATTGAGAGCTTCTGGTGGAGGAGTGTAAGCGGGTTCTTGAGAAGCAGGTGCACTTGATTCAGCTGGAGTTTCCGGTGCAGAATCTTCTGCAAATGTTGGAACAGAAAATGTAATAGAAATTAATAATGATAAAGATATTGCAGACAATTTGGACAATTTCATAATTCTCCTATAGATAGAAATAGTGAATCAGATTAGCGAGTATTAATCAATAACTGTTCTTCTGGGACCAACGCCCCAAGCGATGTAATTCCACATCCAATCAGCAATAACACTGATTCTATTTCTTCCTCCAGCAAGATAAAAAACATGAAGGGCTAACCA
>JBJOKB010000051.1:0-9904 GCA_046046315.1 Actinomycetota bacterium
GTAAAGAAGCTGCAAAAGTAATCTTGTCAAAGGCCATAGAAAGCAACTCACCTATTTTGCGAGAAGGAATAGAATTAGATGTTTTGGATAGAACTGTAGGTATTGGTGGTCAGCAATTAACAATCGCTAATCCATACGGAACTCATAGTGAACTTTTCTTGCCTCTTTTTGGAAAACACCAAGCTTCAAATGCCGCAGTCGCCTTAACAGCGGTAGAGGCATTTATAAATAAACAAATTGACCACGATTTAGTGCAAGAAGCATTTGCGGAATTCAGCTCTCCGGGAAGATTACAAATCCTGAAAAGAAATCCCACAATTGTTATTGATGCTGCGCATAATCCAGCAGGTATTAAAGCTACGAAACAGGGTATCAAGGAATCATTTCAATTTGAAAATTTGATTCTAATTTTAGCTTTTATGGGCGATAAAGATATCGATCAAATTTTACAAGAATTAAAAGGTTTTGCTCAAATTGTTATATTGACCCAAACAAATTCTCCTCGCGCTTTATCAGCCACAGAATTAGCTAAAAAAGTCAAAGGAATTAATCAATTTGCAGACAGATTAGAAGTTAGTGATAATTCAGAAGATGCAATAAAAGTGGCAACAAAAATCGCAAATGAGCTCGGAACTTCTGCAGGCATAATAGCTCTTGGTTCGGTTGTCTTAGCAGGAGAAATTGGTAATTTATTTAAAGGGGGTAAAAACAAATGAGAGCTTTAGGATCATCTGTCTTAGCTTTTGAAATTATTGTCTCCCTATTGTTTATCCCTGCTGCAGCACAAGATTCAAGTTCTTCAATTTCTAGCATTGTACTTATTTCACTTCTTCAAATTTCTTTGGCAATATTTGCTATGGGAACATTAGGAAAAAATTATGGAATCTATTTAGGTTATTTGGCTCAATTTGCTTTGATTGCTTCGGGCTTTTTTGTAAATTGGATGTTTGTTTTAGGATTTATTTTCCTTGGTTTATGGGTGATGGCAATAAGAATTGGTCGAAGAACTGATGAGATCAAGGCATCAAAGAAACCCTTGTAGGTTCGTCTCAGTACTATATAAATAGTGAAATGAATTGGAAGGAAAGTTATGAGTGAGCGTTCATTAGTTTTAGTCAAACCAGATGGTGTTAAACGAGGCCTTATCGGCGAAGTTTTAAAAAGAATTGAAACTAAGGGTTGGAAAATTATTGCTTTAGAGTTAAGAAAACTTGATGAAAAAACAGCTGCAACACATTATGCGGAACATGATGGAAAACCGTTCTTCAAAGATTTAGTTTCTTTCATTACCTCCTCACCATTGCTGGCTGTTGTTATTGAAGGACCAAACGCTATTGCAGGTTGGCGTCAAATGATGGGTGCTACAAATCCGGCAAATGCATTACCAGGAACCATCAGAGGAGATTTTGCGACCGAGACTCAAAACAATGTCACTCATGGTTCAGACTCTCCAGAGTCAGCTGCGCGAGAGATTGCACTCTTCTTTCCAGGCTTGAAGTAATACTGCGTAATATAAGAAGTCAATTACCAACAAATATAAAGAGGACATAAGTGGCTGGTTTTAGTAGTGGGTTCTTGGGTCGAGACTTAGCAGTAGATCTTGGTACAGCAAATACTTTGGTTTACGAGCGTGGTCGCGGAATTGTTCTAAATGAACCTTCTGTTGTTGCTATTAATCAAAACACCGGCGGAATTGTTGCTGTTGGAGCTGAAGCCAAAAGAATGGTTGGTAGAACTCCCGGAAATATCGTCGCAATACGTCCCCTTAAAGATGGTGTAATTGCAGATTTTGATACAACCGAAAGAATGCTTCGTTACTTTATTCAAAAAGTTCACAAACGCAGATTCTTAGCCAAACCACGTGTAGTGGTTTGTGTACCAAGTGGAATTACTGGTGTTGAACAAAGAGCGGTAAAAGATGCTGGTTACGCAGCTGGTGCTCGCAAGGTTTACATCATTGAAGAACCAATGGCAGCAGCCATTGGTGCAGGACTGCCAATTCATGAACCAACTGGAAATATGGTTGTAGATATTGGTGGAGGAACCACTGAAGTTGCAGTTATTTCATTAGGTGGAGTTGTAACCTCACTCTCAATTCGCACAGGCGGCGATGAATTAGATGATGCACTAATTCAATTTGTTAAAAAAGAATATTCATTAATGCTCGGAGAAAGAACAGCAGAAGAAATTAAAACTACCGTAGGAACTGCCTTCCCAACTCCAGATGAAACTTCTGCAGAGTTACGCGGAAGAGATTTGGTTACAGGATTGCCAAGAACAATTGTTGTAACAGCTGAAGAAATTAGAAGAGCATTAGATGAACCGTTGACCAGAATTGTTGATGCAGTTAAAACCACTCTTGATAGAACCCCTCCAGAACTTTGTGGAGACATCATGGATCGCGGAATTGTGTTAACAGGTGGAGGCGCATTACTCAAAGGTTTAGACGAGCGCTTGAGACACGAAACCGGAATGCCAGTAATCATTGCTGAACAACCATTGAATTGTGTTGTTATGGGTTCTGGAAAGTGCGTTGAAGAGTTTGAAGCTCTACAACAAGTATTGATCTCAGAACCACGCGGTTAACCGGGTAGATCGGCTGATTTTGCCGTGAGAGATTCAACCCGTTTAAGAACTGTCTTGGCAGTTTTGCTACTTATCTCCTTAACTCTTGTTGCGCTCGAATTAAGAAATTCAGGCAATGGTTTTACAAAATCACTTAGAAATATAAGTGCGAATCTTATTTCTCCATTCCAAAAAACAGCAAGGTCATTTTCTGATTCAGTCTCAAATTTTGGATCTACTTGGAGAGAAATAAGAACTGCCCGCGAAAAAGTTAAAGATTTGGAATCACAAAATTTAGAATTGAAAGAAAAGTTAGCTAATAGCGATGAAGTAAGAAGAAGAGCAGCTGAGCTGGATGCCTTGTTAAAACTTGCTGGTCTTGGTACATATGAAATAGTTCCGGCCAGAGTTATCGCCATTGGCTCTGGTCAAGATTATTCTTGGACTGTTTCGATAGATGTTGGATCAAAAGATGGAATAACTGAGGATATGTCGGTTATTTCTGGACAAGGCTTAGTTGGTAGAACTATTTCAGTTTCAGAATCTTCTACTTTAGTAGCGCTTTTAGCTGATCCATCAAGCAAAGTTGGAGCAAGAATTGGTGGAAAATCTGAACTAGGTTTCATAAGTGGTAATGGATTGCCGGGTGAATTGGAATTCGAAATTTTTGACCCCTTGGCAGAAATTATTAAAGGTGATCGAATTGTTACTTGGGGATCAGAAGGTGGAAGACCTTTTGTGCCAGGTGTTCCAATTGGAGAAGTCATCAGTGTTAAATCATCGCCAGGCTTACTAACTAAATCTGCCAAAGTAAAACCATTCGTGAAAATTTCCGCACTGGATTTAGTCAGTGTTGTTGTTGAAGAGCCTCGAATGGATCCAAGAGATTCACTACTGCCACCTATGCCAGTAGTTCCAACGCCAACTCCAAGTATCTCCGTATCTGCCACACCTAGCCCAAGTAAAAATTAATGAATATTTATAAATACTTTGCAGTGTTAATTTCTATTTTTTTGGCAGTAGTATTTCAGCCAACTTTTTTAGCAAGTTTAAGTTTGCCAGGTGCAACTCCTGATTTAGTGATTGTGGTTGTGGCTTGTTGGGCTATTACAAAAGGTTCTGAAGTTGGAGTCATTGCAGGATTTTTTGCAGGTTTCCTAATTGATGTGGCTCCGCCAGGAAATCATTTGATGGGAATTGCTTCAATCATTTTAGCAATAATTGGATATGTTATTGGAATTATTGGTGGAGCCCCGAGTAGATCGGTCATCAGACCATTAATCATTTCAAGTGTTGCAGCCACATCATTTTTTTTATTTAGAACGATTGCAGGAGTTTTTGTAGGAAATGATTTATCAATTCTAAATTTTTCAATTAACTTTTTGACTCAAGGAACATATTCTGCTGTTTTGGCAATTTTTGTTTATCCTGGAATAACATTTTTGGATAAAAAACTTGGTCCCGTATCGAGATCAGATGAATTGAGAATGCAGTAGAACATGAGAGATAAGTCAATTATTCGCCTGAAAATTATAAGAGTTATTTTTCTATCTTTAATGATCACTTTGGTAGGAAGACTATTTTATTTACAAATTAGTACAGGTGAAAATTTTGTTAAAGCTTCTCAAAGAAATGCATTTCGAGAGGTTTATACACAGCCTGTTCGCGGTTTAATTCTCGATCAAGTGGGAAGGCCGGTGGTTTCAAATAAATCAACTTTAATAGTTAGTGTCAATACACGTATTCTTGAAAATACAGAAGATAAAGGTGCGGCAGTTATTTCAAGATTGTCACAAAGTTTAAATATAAGTCAGTCAGATATAAAAGATCGCTTAACACCTTGTGGAACAAAAGGTGCAAAAAAACCACCAATTTGTTGGTCTGGTTCGCTATTTCAACCAATTCCCATTGCCCAAGATGTTTCAAATGTAGTAGCTCTTGAAATTATGGAAAAACGCACACTTTTTCCTGGAGTTAACGCTGAGTTAGTTGCTATTAGAGATATTCCAAGACCTTTTGATGTCAATATGGCTCACATTATTGGTTATGTGGGTCCAGTAACAGACGTAGAAATTGAAAAACAAAAGCAAGAAGGAATTGCTGCCGATGATATTGGATTACAAAACAATGACACTATTGGAAGATCAGGTGTAGAGAGATTTTATGATTCCTGGTTGCGTGGAAAACCAGGTGTAAAAGTTATGGCTGTGGATAAGGCAGCAAATATTAAAGGTGTGGTTAGTGAAACTGAACCTGAATCGGGTAAGTATGTAGTTCTTAATATTGATGCCAAACTTCAATCATTAGTAGAAGAGCAATTATCAGCAGCAGTAGATAGAGCACGTTCTAAAAATTATGTGGGAGAAGCAGGAGCGGCAGTAGTTGTTGATGTAAAAAACGGAAATATTTTAGCGATGGCTACTTACCCAAGTTATGATCCCAGAGTTTGGCTTGGCGGTATTTCCAATGAACAATTTGAGCTTCTTTCAAATCCTAAAAATGGGATTCCATTAATTTCACGTGCTACGCAAGGTTTATTTGCTCCCGCATCAATTTTCAAAGTAATCACAACAGCCGCCGCTGCAGAAAACGGTTTTGATTTAAATGCTACTTATCAATGTCCTCCCCAGTTAGAAATAGGAAATCGAGTTTTTAGAAATTATGAATCTTTAGGTTTTGGTGCCATTTCGCTTCAAAGAGCAATTGAAGTTTCTTGTGACACAGTTTTTTATGACATTGCAAATACCATGTGGCTACAAGATGGTGGTTTAACACCGATTGATAATCCAAAAGATGCCGTTGAAAAAATGTCTTTTGCATTTGGATTGGGCTCAAAAACCGGAATTGATTTACCTGAAGATGTGAAAGGTCGAGTTGGAGGAAGAATTTTCAAACGAACTTTTTGGGATAAAAATCATGAAGTTTGGTGCGAAAGAGCTGAAAAAGGTTATCCCGAAGTGGAAGTCGTTGATCCTGAACGAGCAAAAATGCTCCAAAAATTTGCTAAAGAAAATTGCACAGAGGGAATGAGATTTAGAGCAGGAGATGCTGTAAATATTTCAATTGGCCAAGGAGACACAGTTGTTACTCCACTTCAAATGGCCATGGCCTATGCAGCAATTGCAAATGGTGGCACAGTTTATGAACCAAGAGTCGTAAAAGCAATAATGAACGCAGACGGTTCTGTTGCTGAAAAAATTGAGCCAAAAGTTAAAAGTAAGCTTCCTATTTCTGTTGAAACTCTAAAATATATTCAAAAATCTTTAAAATCTACAACCGTTTCTGGAACAGGCGCTCCACCTTTTGTTGGTTTCCCCCTTTCAAGAATCCCAGTTGCGACAAAAACCGGTACAGGGGAAGTTTTAGGAAAACAATCGACTTCTTGGTTTGCTAGTTATGCACCTGCAGATAATCCTGAATATGCAATTGTCATGATGGTTGCTCAAGGTGGAACTGGATCAGGAACTTCTGCACCAAGTGTGCGACGTATTTATGAAGAACTATTTGGAATTCGTGGTGGCACAATTGATCCAGCACAAAGTATTTTAAAAGGTGGAAAACCCAATTCTTCTTTGCCAACAATTAGAACAGATGGTTTGCCTGACTATCCTGAAATCAACGAATTATTAAATCCAACTGCATCGCCATCTCCAAGTACTGCATTGAAAACAGGAGTTAAACAATGACATATTGGAGTTCAGATTCTCCCAAAGCGCCAACTCGCAATCGATTCAATGATTCATTTTTTATTGGATATGACTGGGTTTTAATTACTTGTGCGTTACTTCTTTCCATTATCGGATCAGCACTTGTTTATTCTGCTTCCAAACAGCGTTTATTCGACGCAGGAATTAATACAGATTTCTATCTTCAAAGACATATCTTCAACATTATTGTTGGAATAGTTTTAGCATTAATTGTTTCACGATTTTCTTTTAGAACAGCGCGTGCTTATGCGATTATCATTTATGCAGGTGCAGTTATTGGACTTATGTTAGTTTTGATTCCAGGAATTGGTAAATCTCAAGGTGGAGCACAAGCCTGGTTAGCTTTACCTGGTGGTTTTACTTTTCAACCAAGTGAGTTCACAAAAGTTGCATTGATAACTTTGCTTGCGATGGTCTTAACTGAACGTCGAGATTCTGAATTAGTTCCAGATGATCGCGATGTTTTATTTGGTTTAGCTTTAGCAGGAATTCCCGCATTACTAGTATTGCTTCAAAATGATTTCGGAACAGTAATGATTATCGGAGCAACTTTATTGACTGTTATGGTCGTTGCGGGGGTCAAGCTTCGCTGGGTTTTCGGTTCTTTGAGTGCAGTCTTTTTAGCAGGTTTTATTGCTTCTAAATTAAATTTTATAAAAGATTATCAAATAAAAAGATTAGCCACATTTGTTGATCCCACACTTGATCCACTAGGTGCTGGATACAACACTTTGCAGGCAAGAATTGCAATTGGCTCGGGAGGTTGGTTTGGACAAGGATTGTTAAGCGGTCCACAAACTCAAGGAAAATATGTTCCCGCGCAACGTACTGACTTTATTTTCACTGTCGCAGGTGAGGAACTTGGATTTCTAGGCTCAGCATTAATAATTTTCTTGATTGCAATGATTTTGTTCAGGTTAACTAAAATTGCACTTAATTCACCTGATCGATTTGGCAGGCTTGCCGCTTCAGGTGTGGCAGGTTGGTTTGCGATTCAAACTTTTGAAAATATTGGAATGAATCTAGGAATAATGCCTGTAACCGGTGTGCCTCTTCCGTTTGTTTCATATGGAGGATCTTCGATGTTTGTGTCTTGGATGGCACTTGGACTAGTTGTGGCAATTGGACGAGAAATTGATGATCGGGTAACACCACTCATCCGATAGTTTGACCCCTGTCCATTTGCACATAATTCGTGAGAGATTTCCTCTATTTCAGCCTGAGTAAGTTGTGCCATGGGCACTAGACCTCAAATGCTGTGCCATACTCGAAGTACTGGTTAATCACGGAGTCATTACAACCCGAGATAAACAACCAAAAAGACTTAGCCGAGCAGCGGTGCTCGGTAGAACTAAAAAAAGCTGGCTGTCCCAATTTGTGAGACGAAGCAGATTTCTTTGAAGTTCTAAAAACAAAACCTAAATGACTTTGAGGACGTGGATTTATTTTCACCCCTGATCGTTAAGCACTACCAGCACTAAAACCAAGTGCAGGTAAACAAAAGCGCGATGGCGCTGTTTATTTGCACACACAAAAGATTTAGGAGTAAAGCCATTATGGCTGATGAAGAAACACCGTCATTGCGTAAAAGATTTCGTATCGCTGCTTTTTCTGCTGCAGAAGAAGCACCAACACCTGCAGCGGATGTGCCAGTTGGAAAACCAGCCGTTGCATTTCAACAAGCGGTAGTTCCACCAAGAACCCCTGCTTCAAAATCTGACTCACCGAAAGAGGAAAAAGGTCTACTTAGACGAGGTCGAAATAAAAAACGTAACGAAGATGAAGTTAACGAGGAAACAGAAGACCTAGCAAGCGGACAACCAGACGATAATGATTCTGAAATTGGCGATGGCAGTCATCGCCGAATACGAAAACGCCGACGTGCTACAGAAGTTAATCCTGATGAAGTTAATTCTGATGACCCAAACACTGTTGTTCGCGTTCGTGCACCAAGAGAAAAATCTCCAACAAGAGGTTCTACTCGTTTAGATGCCAAACGTCAAAGAAGAAAAGATGGCAGAGACGCAGGTCGCAGAAGAGCACCAGTACTAACAGAAGCTGAATTCTTAGCACGACGCGAAAGTGTTGAAAGGGTCATGGTTGTAAGACAAAACCAAGATCGAATTCAAATTGCTGTATTAGAAGACAACATATTGGTGGAACATTACGTTTCACGTGGACAATCAGCTTCACTTATTGGAAACGTTTATTTAGGTCGTGTTCAAAACGTGTTACCAAGTATGGAAGCAGCATTCATTGATATCGGCAGAGGTCGAAACGGTGTTCTTTACGCAGGAGAAGTTAATTGGGATGCAGCAGGTCTTGATGGACAACCAAAAAGAATTGAACTTGCTTTAAAGAGTAACGACCCCGTTCTCGTTCAGGTTACGAAAGATCCTGTTGGGCAAAAAGGTGCAAGATTAACAAGTCAGGTATCCCTTCCAGGGAGATATTTAGTTTACGTTCCTGATGGTTCTGTAACAGGAATTAGTAGAAAACTTCCAGATACTGAAAGAACTCGATTAAAGAGAATTTTAAGAAATATTGTTCCCGAAGGTGCTGGAGTAATTGTTAGAACTGCAGCAGAAGGTGCAACTGAAGAGCAATTACAACGAGATGTTGCAAGACTTCAAGCTCAGTGGGAAAACATTCAAAGTAAAGTTCAGGGCGGAACTCCTGCTTCTCTTCTTTACTCAGAACCAGATCTTGCAATCAGAGTAGTTCGAGACATATTTAATGAAGATTTCAAAAAATTAATTGTTGAAGGCAACGAGGCCTGGGACACAATTGAAGAATATGTTAAGTACGTTGCACCAGATTTGGCAGATCGTTTAGAAAAATGGAGCGGCGAAGGAGACGTTTTCGGCGCCAATCGCATAGACGAGCAAATCGCTAAAGCGCTTGATCGAAAAGTTTATTTACCTTCAGGTGGCTCACTTGTAATTGATCGAACAGAAGCAATGACCGTAGTGGATGTAAACACTGGAAAATTCATTGGTCAAGGTGGAAACCTTGAAGAAACTGTTACCAAAAACAACCTCGAAGCAGCCGAAGAAATTGTTCGTCAACTTAGATTAAGAGATATTGGTGGAATTATTGTTATCGATTTCATAGATATGGTTTTGGAATCTAACAGAGATTTGGTGCTTCGACGCCTTGTTGAATGTCTAGGCAGAGATAGAACCAAACACCAAGTAGCTGAAGTTTCAACCCTTGGATTAGTCCAAATGACCAGAAAGAGAATCAGCTCTGGATTGTTAGAAACTTTCTCTGAATCTTGCGAGCACTGCAATGGTCGAGGGGTAAAGGTTTTTTCCGAGCCTGTTGATCACAAACACTCTGATCGTCGAGGCAAGAGAGAATCAACTGAGGCCTCAGAGGTAGAAACCGTCTAGAAGCAAGCCATTGGAGAATAGGATTTAGGCCTTTAGTACCCTAGAGGAACGCCCTTTTTCCATTTAGGCAAAACAGGCTATAGAACTTTCCAAGTTTTAAATAAGGAGATTGAAAGAACATGTACGCCATTGTTCGCTCAGGTGGGCGCCAAGAAAAAGTTGCTATTGGCGACACTGTTGTGATGGATCGTCAATCTGCCCAACTTGGATCCAAAATTTCTTTACCAGCTTTATTAG
>JBJOKB010000060.1:0-4374 GCA_046046315.1 Actinomycetota bacterium
CACATCTAATTTTGTTAAAAAGAAATCTGTTAAACCATTAATTCGTGTTGCATAACGTGCAACAACTGCGTCATACCAACCACATCTTCTAGGTCTACCTGTTGTGGTGCCTCGTTCACCACCGATTTGTCTTAAACGCTCACCATTGTCATCAAGTAGTTCTGTTGGAAATGGTCCTTCACCAACTCTTGTGGTGTATGCCTTAACAATTCCAATAACTCTTGTTATTTTGGTTGGTCCAATTCCAGAACCAGTAGCAGCCCCACCTGCAGTTGGATTTGATGAAGTAACAAATGGATAAGTTCCATGATCAACATCAAGAAGAGTTCCTTGACCACCTTCTAATAAAACATTGTCTCCACGTTCTAATGCTTCATGTAATAAAAGTGAAGTATTTGCTAAATATGGTTTTAATTTATCTGCATAACTTAATAACTCCGTCACGATTGCATCAACATCTACTGCACGTCTGTTATAAACCTTTACTAATGTTTGATTTTTAGAGGCGAGAGAACCTTCAACTTTTTTTCTTAAAATTGATTCGTCATATAAATCTTGAACTCTAATTCCAACTCTGCTTACTTTGTCACCATAAGCAGGACCAATGCCACGTCCTGTGGTACCAATTTTTGATTTACCTAAAAATCTTTCAATTGTTTTATCAAGCATCACATGATAACTAGTAATAATGTGAGCATCTGCTGAAATTTTTAACTTAGAGGTATCAATTCCTCTTTCATTTAATCCTTTTATTTCACCTAACAAAACAGCTGGATCAATTACTACACCGTTTCCAATAACAGGAATTACTTCTGGAGTTAAAATTCCTGAAGGAAGAAGATGTAGTGCAAATTTCTCTGGACCATTTTTAGTTGGAATCACTACGGTGTGACCGGCGTTATTTCCACCTTGATATCTCACAACATATTGAACGCGGTGACCTAATAAATCTGTTGCTTTACCTTTGCCTTCATCGCCCCATTGTGCTCCAAGCAAAACGATAGCTGGCATCAAATTTCCTTATCTTTTAAAAACTTGCCTGGACGAATCTAGTTCAGCACCTGAAGTTGGTTTAACACCGCAACACCATCTAGCCACGCTGATTCAATCCTGGGGTTATCGCTGTACGCATCCCCAACAATGGCTAAGCGTTGTGGCAATTCGGGTCTTACTGCCGGACTTGGTTGAGCTATGGACCATCGGGTAATTCCTTTTTCCACCACGTCACTTTGAATATTCCAAATTTCCAAAGTGTGATCAATTACTTCATCTAAATGATTTACAAAATTTTCTAATCTTTCTTTGGCATAACTACTTGTAGTGATGACATTTATTACAGGAGCATGATCTCCTCTTCTTTTACCATCGTTAACAATTAATGAAATTACTTCATGATTATTAACAAACATTGCGTCATAAGTTGGGGTATCACTATCAATAACGAACCAAGCAGAAAGTGCTGAAGCCCAATTTTGTTTGTTTAATTCATTAGCAATTTCATTATTTTCAATAATTCTTGCAGCCTGGATTCCAGGCATTGCTAAAACAACAGCATCAAAAACTTCATTATCAACTTTTACATTATTTGAATCAATAATAACTTTTTCAATCTTTCTTTCTTGTAATACATTTACTCCTAATTGAGCTAGATTTGATAATTCATGAATTGCTAAACTTCTTAAACCATTTTTTGCTGCATATCTCATTGGACCAGTTGTGGTTGAAATTTGATAATCATTAAACACATGAAATGTGTCGGTCCATTTATGAACTAATTCTAATTTTTGCCATTGATCTACTTTATTTTGAAATATTGGATCAGAAATTGTGAAATAAGGTGCACCAACGTCTACTGGTCTATTCACAAACGGAGAATTTCTTAAGGACCTTAAACCTAATCTTCCACCAGGATTTTTTCCTTGATCAAAAATGGTTACAGCACAATTATTTGTAACTAATTTATGTGCTGCTGATATACCTGAAATGCCAGAACCAATTACTGCAACTTTTGCTGGCACTTAGTTACTTAATTTAGATCAGGTGTTGGAAGCTTCGTAAATGCTTTGAACTGCTTTGTCTAAGGCATCATCGAATTCTTTGTCACTTTGTTGAGCAGACAAACCTTCAGTTAAAGCACGTGAAAAACTTGCTACAACACCATTGTTCTTTGCCAACATTTTGTTTGCTTCGTCTCTGGAATATCCACCTGAAAGTGCAACAACTCTAATTACTCTTGGATGAGAAACCAAATCAGAGTAGAAATTAACCTGTGAAGGAAGAGTTAATTTCAACATCACATTTTGATTTTCACTTAACTTATTTAAATGATCAAGAATTTCTAATTTAAGAATTCCTTCAGCTTGTTCTTTTTCGTGTGAATTGATATCTACTTCTGGTTCAATAATTGGCACAAGACCTGCTGCCAATATCTTTTTACCAAGATCGAACTGTTGATCAACAATTTGTTGGATACCTTTGCGGTTAGCTAATTTAATAACTGAACGCATTTTTGTGCCAAACACTTTGTGGCCATTTGCTCTTTTTAAACGGTCATCAAGTTCTGGAATTGCTTTCATGACTTGAACGCCATTTTCTTCTGCAGCTAAACCGTTATCAACTTTTAAGAATGGAACAATTTTTTTATTTTCCCAAAGATATTCTGCTGTTCCTTTTCCATCAATGGTTCTTTCCATTGTCATATCAAAAAGTATTGCTCCTAAAATTCTTTCAGCATTTAATGATGGGCTCTTTATGATTCTGGTTCTCATTTGGTGAACCAAATCAAACATTTCTTCTTCACTTGAATAAGCAGATTCTTCAATGCCATAAAGTTTCAACGCTTTAGGTGTGCTGCCACCACTTTGATCTAGGGCTGCAATAAAACCTTTGCCGTTTTTCATTTTCTCTAATTGCTCTGTATTCAAGTTCATTCCTTTTCAAATGTGTGAAATGTTTAACTGGCTTGGTTTCTAAGTATTCCACATCCAGGTGCAAGCAAATACTCGACTTAGCGATTAAGGTAATTCTCATGAGTGTGAAGTCCGAATTAATTGAGCAGATCAAACAAAAAGCCGTTGTTCATGGCAAAGTCATTCTTTCTAGTGGCAAAGAGGCCGATTATTACGTTGATTTAAGGCGTGTGACTTTAGATGCCGTTGCTGCACCTTTAGTTGGCCAAGCAATGTTGGAAACAACAAAAGATTTTGATTATGAAGCCGTGGGTGGATTAACTCTAGGAGCAGATCCTGTGGCAACTGCCATGATGCACGCTGCCAAACAACAAGGAAGAATTTTAAATTCATTTGTGGTGAGAAAAGAAGGAAAAGCTCACGGATTACAAAGAAGAATTGAAGGACCAGATGTTAAAGGAAAAAAAGTTTTGGCCGTGGAAGACACTTCAACTACTGGTGGCTCAGTCTTGACAGCAGTAGAAGCATTAAATGAAGCAGGAGCAATAGTTGTTGGGGTAGCAGTTGTTGTTGATCGTGGTGCTGGTAAAAAAATTGAAGATGCAGGTTTGAAATATGTTGCAGTTATTTCATTACAAGAATTAGGACTTGCTTAAGAGTTCTTTTTCGCTTTTCTTCTTTCAAGAATAACTGGGATAAAAGATGCAACAATAATTAGTATTGCCATAATTTCAATATTGTCGGCAACAAACTTTATTTGGCCAAGTAATGCTCCCAACCAAGTTAAACCAGTTCCCCAAATGATTCCACCGATTATTGAGTAAGTAGCAAAATCACGATAATTCATTTTTGCTACCCCAGCGAGTGCAGTGATGAAAGTTCGAACGATGGGGGTAAATCGCGCCAAAATGATCGCGCGTTTGCCATATTGCTCGAAGAACGCAAAAGTCTTTTGTACGTATTCTTTTTTAAATATTCGTGAATCTTCTTTTCTAAACAAAGCAGGACCTACTCGAAATCCAATCCAATAACCAACCAGATTTCCAAGAATTCCTGCAAGAGGAATCAGAATTAAAGCTAACCAAAGTGGAACATCAATTAAACCTGTAGCAATAAATAATCCTGTTGCAAAAAGTAAAGAATCTCCAGGTAAGAAAAAACCAATCAGTAATCCGCATTCTGCAAAAACAATAAATAAAACAACAACGAAAGCCCACTGGCCAGCAGCGGTTAACAAAGTTTCTGGATTAAGAAATCCAAGTGGTGAGGCAGGCAAGATTGAAGCCATATGGGTCATACTTTTGATAATAGCCATAGAGCAGACTATTAACGTGAATCCCTTCGAAATGCCGGAAAAATCAGTAACAGTATTTATTTCTGACCCTTTTGAGAAAAATCCCTTAGATGAAAATTTGTTTGATGTTGTTATAAGGACTTCGAGTTCAAAATCAGCTCGAGAAGATAT
>JBJOKB010000006.1:0-3862 GCA_046046315.1 Actinomycetota bacterium
TTCTCTTGTTAGGGCTACTTTTTTTATTCCAGCTGGCATATTTTCTAAGAATTTAATTACTTCCACACTGGTACCAGAAGCTGAAATTGCAACAACTAATGAATTAGCTGGAAATTCTTGTGGGGTAACAGCACTGGCTAATTCGGCAAAAGCTAAAAAACCTTTGTTGCGAAGCTGTCGTGCAACATCTTGGGCCGCATAGAAGCTAGAACCCATACCAACGAAATAAATTGGTTGATTTTTTTCAATAACTGGTAATTTCCATATTTTTTCTTTTGCAACATTGATAATTAAATTAGGCAAAAATGCAAGATCGGCACTAAATCCTGCCACGTTAGTTTCAGCCATGTACTTATCCTAATTCCTGTTGCAAGGAAAACACGGGAGCATAAATCCATCTCGGTAAATATTTTTGAGCATAAATAATTTCAAATAAGTATTGTCTAAAACTCAAGTAATCTACTAAAGCTAAATCCAATGCAGAAAGACCTAATGATTTTGCATGATTTTGGTAACTGGATAAGAAAGCACCTTGAGCAGCTTTTACGACATCATTCAAATATCCATATTCCAATTTGTTTATTCTTTCTCCAACCCTTGCCGCCAAAGCTATTGATGTTAAGAAATGTGCCACATCACTTTCTATTGGTGCTCCACCATTTTTTGTGTCAGATTGCAAAACCGGGGATCCATCAAAATCAATAATTAAATAGTTTTCTTTAACTTTTAGAATTTGGCCTACATGTAAATCTCCATGAGTCATTTGATTATTTTTATTGATGAAATCAAAAGAATCTCTTTTAGATTTTAAAATAGAAAAATATTTACTTGATAACTCTTTCCAGGAATTAAAAACTTCATCTGGATCGGGATAGCCCTTAAAATCATAATCAGATGGTTTCTTAAATTCTTGAGAAAGGTTATTTATTAATTTTTCAGTTATATCTAGATAATTAATACTGGAATCTATGGGAATTGACTTCAAGTCTCTGTGCATATTTGCACAAATTTGTCCTAATTCATTCACCCAGTTTAGATCTCTTGCAATTAGTTTTTGCGGTGCCCAAGTCCATCCGTCTGTAGATTCTTCAATGAATTCATAAATTGTTATGAATTCGATTGATTTATCAAATAATTCTATTTCTACATGCCCAAAATATTTAGGTGTGTTTTCAAATCTTGAATTAGACAGTGCTGACAAAATCTTAATACTGCGATTTGTTAAATCTAATTTCTTTCTTATTTTCACTAAATAGTTGCCATACTTAAAACTTGAATTACTTTGATCAACTTCTAAATATTGAGGTTCTTCCTGATCTACTTTAATTTTGGAAACACTTTGGGTTTTAAAACCTGGTATTGATTGATCTTCATTAATGACTTTGACAGCCCACTTAACTAAGGCTGGGAGATCCTCGGGCTCAAATTTCAAAGCAAGCTCAGGAGTGTGGATGATGCGTATTTCATTGCCTGCCCCTAAATCAATATTCGCCATATCCCCCATCTTGCCCCTCAATCAGATAACAAATTGATACTGATATCCCGAGTGCCTTGCAAAACAAATGGAGGAACTGACAGACTCAGTTTCGAAATATTCCCGGGTAAAAAATCGCCCTGGAAAACCTATTGGAGGAGATATAAATGGCGACAGTGCGAAAATTTAAGTTTTCCGCAACTGTTGTTGCAGCCGCTGCACTATTACTTTCCGCTTGTGGCGGATCAAGTGACAGTGCTTCATCAGCATCAGTAGATCAAAATGTGGACATAACAACTCAAAAACTTGTTATTTCCAACTGGGCAGGTTATTACCCAGAAGACTTAGCAGCAAAAGTTAAAGAAGCAATCGGTGTTGATATCACAATCACAAACCATGCAACCAACGAAGAAATCATGGGTAAATTAACTGCCTCTGATGATTCAGGAATTGATATTGCATTTGTTAGTGGTCAATATGCACAAGCTTTAGCTTCAGGTGGAAAAATTATCAACTTTGATAAGACTGCAATTCCAAACTTGGCTAATCTTTATCCAGAAGTTGCAGAACTTGCATACGACAAAGGCAACAATTACTCAGCACCATATGCCTGGGGAACAACTGGACTTTGTTATCGCTCTGACTTAATTGACTTCACACCTGATTCATGGAATGACCTTTTGAATCCAAAAGATTCAATTAAAGGTAAAACAACCATGCTTTCAACTGAACGTTGGTTAGCACTTCCTGCAATGAAATTACTTGGTTATTCAATGAACACAACCAATGCAGATGAAATTGCAAAAGCAAAAGAGCAACTAATCCAAACCAAGCCAACATTGCTTGCATACGATGACACTGCTTTCTACACAAAATTAGTTTCAGGCGAAGCTGTTTTAACAGAAGCTTGGGACGGTTGGTGTAATTACGGTATTGCAGAAAACCCAGCAATTAAGTTCGTAATTCCTAAAGAAGGAAGCGATCTTTGGGCAGATACCATGGTGATTTTGTCTTCAAGTAAAAACAAAGAAGCAGCTCACGCATTTATTAACTACATTTTGCAACCAGAAGTGCATGCATGGGTAGCTAATAACATCCTTTACAAAGTTCCTAACAAGGCAGCAACAGAAACTTTGGATCCAGCATTAGCCACCTCATATCCAAATATGGGATTAACTCCTGCTGAATTACTTAAAGGTGAAGTTGTTGTAGATCTTGGTGCAGATTCCAAGTTGTACACAGATCTAGCAACCTCTGTTACTTCAAGTTAATTAGTTAGGTAACCGATTGGCTAAAAATGGCGGGAGTAAAAACTCCCGCCATCTCGGTTGGGCTTGGGCATCCCCTGGTCTTATTTTCTTAACATTATTTGCAGCAATTCCTGTTTTATCTATGTTGTTTATGTCAGTTCTGACTGCTGGACGTTTTGGTGGAGTTACGACACCAGTAAATTTTGACAATTTTAGTCGGGCAACAGATCCAGTATTTGTTCAAGTAATAATCAATTCACTTCTAATTGCAAGTGCTACGGCAGTACTGTCTTTGCTGATTGGTTTTCCAACTGCCTTATTTATTTCTAGACTTTCTCGCAAATGGCAAATTATTTTAATTGTGGCAATAATCCTTCCCTATTGGACAAATTTTTTGGTCAGAACTTATGCGTGGTTAGTTTTACTTAACAATGAAGGAATTATTAATAAATTTTTGAAAAATATTGGACTAATTAATGAACCAATAGAAATGCTTTATACCCCAGCCGCAGTAATTGTGGGCATGACTTATCTTTATTTACCGTTAATGATTTTACCAATTTATGCAGCATTAGAAAAAGTAGATAAAAACTTAACCGAAGCTGCATTTGATTTAGGTTCTAGCACATGGAAATCTTTAAGAACAGTTTCTATTCCATTAGCAATGCCTGGAATTCTGATTAGTTTAATTTTTGTCTTTGTTCCAAGCATGGGTAACTTTGTTGTGCCCGAACTTCTAGGTGGCGGAAAAACTGTCATGATTGGAAATCTTGTCCGAGATCAATTCTTAAAAGCTAGAGATTGGCCATTTGGTGCAACTTTTGCTTTAATTTTAACGCTGATCTTGGTTGTTTTAATTTCTATTCAAAGTTATGTAAGCAACAGAGTAAATGTAAATGCTTAAAAAATTTAATATTTCAGCAGTAATTGCGGTATTTGTGCTGATATTTCTTTATTTACCAATTACTGCCGTAATTGGTCTTTCATTCAACAAAAGTAGTAATTCCCTTATTTGGAAAGGTTTTGGTTTAGATTGGTATAAATCTATTTGGTCAAATGAGCCAATCATGTCAAGTTTTCAAAGAACTATTTTTGTTGCTGTAGTAACAACTATTTTGTCTCTAGTGATTGGAACCAC
>JBJOKB010000007.1:0-3521 GCA_046046315.1 Actinomycetota bacterium
CCGTCTAATGAAAGTTTTGCTGAACTTGAATTTTTTGCTACGGACCAGCTCTTCACTTTACCTTTTGAATCAAGCTTAAAATTTGAATAGACACCATTGAATGCAACTATTGGTGACTTTAGAGTTATTGAAGATTTGTTGAATTTGGCCGAACCTTTTGCAGGATTGCTAACAATTAAACCGGAAGGTTGAACGGAAAATGGTTTTAAACTTCTCCAGTATTTATCTGCGCTCAGACTATTTTGAATCATTGTTACTGCGTTGTCTGCAGCTGAATTTTGAGAAACATATTTTTGAGCAATTGCTAATTTATCAGGATCACTTGAGGCAATTGCATTAAATAAAGCCTTGACATTTGGATTGTTCACTGAAGTGTCTGAATTTGGTAAGGCATTTGCAGTGGTTGCACTTAAGAGTAGAAAACTACTTAAAACCAACAGCAGGTTATTTTTAAAATTTTTCATTAGATTCTCTTTTCCTTACTACAAGTATAAAGGTTTTTACCGTTTTCCAACCATCCCACACTTGAATTTTTCTCAGGTAACGCTTGTTTGTGCCTCACCTATATTTTGAAATTCACCACTTTTTACATAATCGGAAATTCGGATAAATCCTTCATAAATTTCCTCATAAGTATTTGTAAGAGGAGAAATCGCCAATCTGATGCAATTAGGAACACGATAATCGGGAATGACATTTTTATGAATTCTTAATCCGCGTGCAATTTTTTCCGCATCTACGTGATGAACTGAAATATGACCACCACGTTTTGAAGCATCACGCGGGGTTGTTAGTTCAAAACCTAATGGAGCAAGCAATTCATCAAACATTTCAACCATCAGCGTTGTGCCAATTGCTGCTTTTTCGCTGATAGTTTTCAGTGAAGCTGCTTGGATCATTTCAAATGAAGTTTTAACGCATCTCAGTCCCAAAATTGAAGGACTTGCTATCTGAAATCCACGCATACCTTCTGCTTTTTCAAAATCTGAACCCATTATGAATTGATCTTTTTGCGCAAACCAGCCTTGAATCGGCATAGCTAATTCATTTTGTAATTTTTTGTTTACATATATCCAGGCCGGAGCTCCTGGTCCCGAATTTCCATATTTATAAGTACAACCTATTGCTAGATCGACTTCATCTCGATCAAATTGCAAATCAACAACACCAATTGCATGGGAGGCATCCCAGACAACTAATGAGCCTTTTTTGTGGATTAATTTTGTTAATTCTTTGACATCATTCAAGGCTCCAGAGCGATACTGGATAACTGAAAAAGTAACCAAAGCAACATCATTTGTTAAATATTTTTCGAGTTCATTTATAGAAATAGATTCGTCAGAACCATTATATCTACCTGCTTCTGAGCGAATATCATTTTGTATAGTAATTAAATTTAGTTTTAATTCTTTTGCAATTCCTTGCAAAATATATCGATCTGTAGGAAAATTCGCTTCATCGATAATTATTGTTTTTCGATTTGGTCTTGCATTTATTGCTGCCTTACAGGCTCTATAAAAATTTATACTTGTTGTGTCTGTAACAAGTACCTGACCTTTATTGGCACCGAGTGACGCCTGGCCAAGCAGATCTCCAACTCGTTGAGCTTCGTCAATCCAGTGCGCCCAACCATTTACTAATTCTTTGCCCCATTCATTTGATAAGAAGTCATTGATATTTTCCACGGTTTTTTTAGGTAACCGCCCTAATGAGTTTCCATCTAAATAACAAAGATTTTGATCCGTTTTTACGAACTCGGAAACGAATTTATTTAACGGGTCTTTGCGGTCTAATTCCTGCACTTGAGATCGAGTAATCATGGACAAATGATAGGACTTGCGTAGTATTTGGTCTATGTCAGATTCCAAATATCAGGCCTCCCTTACTTATTCGTCATATTTGAAGGTAAATGAACTGCTTGAATTACAGAAACCTGTATCTGATGGGCCTGAGCATGATGAAATGCTTTTTATCATCATTCATCAAACTTATGAACTTTGGTTTAAACAGCTGATTCATGAATTTAAGCGCGCGATAACTTTGATGCAAGAAGAAAAACTATTCGAAACCTTGGCAGTTCTTGGTCGGATTAGAACAATTTATAAAACTTTGGTAGCTCAGATAGACATTCTAGAGACAATGACTCCTTTGCAATTTAATTCTTTTCGAGGACGCCTTGAATCAAGTAGTGGTTTTCAATCATCGCAATTTAGAAAAGTAGAAGCAATTCTTGGAAGACGAGATTCTTCAATGATTTCCCAGTTTGATCCTGCAACAAAAGATCATAAGGAAATTATTGAATTACTTAACAAACCTAGCCTTTGGGATAGTGTCTTAAAACTTTTGTCACTTAGAAATCACAACATTCCACAAGAAATTATAAATCGCGATGTAACAAAGCAATACGAGATAAATCAAGATGTAGAAAAAGCAATTTTAAACGCATATAAAACAGATTCGGAAGCAAGTTTGTTGCTTGAGCAATTAGTTGATATTGATGAAGGCCAACAGGAGTGGCGCTACCGTCATGTAAAAATGGTGGAAAGAACAATCGGTGCAAAAATTGGCACAGGTGGATCAAGTGGTGCTCAATATCTGATTTCAACACTTTTTAAACCAACGATGCCAGAACTTTGGTCTGTTAGGTCGCAACTCTAAATCATGACCTTAATAATCAGATCAGTTGAAGAAAAAGATAAACCAAAATGGCTGGAACTTTGGGCTGGGTATTTAGAATTTTATAAATCTACAATCTCTCCAGAACAAACAGAATTAACCTGGAAAAGGTTAATCAATAATGAACTCAAAATGTTTGGATTTGTTGCTGAAATTGAAGGTGAAGTTGTGGGATTTACTCATTGTTTATTTAGACCTTCTACTTGGACAGAAACTGATTATTGCTATCTCGAAGATCTATTTGTTGATAAAAATATAAGAGGAAAAGGTGTTGGAAGAGCTTTGATGGAAAAAGTAATTGAGTTAGCTAAAGATAAGAAATCCAAAAGAGTTTATTGGACTACGCAGGAATTTAATAAAACTGCTCGAGTTCTTTATGATTCGATAGCACCAGTTTCTGAATTTGTTCAGTACCGATTACCAATTAATTAAACTAAATATCCGTTTTGTCCGTTGGACAAAAGAAAGAAAAAAAATATTATAAAAAGTTGTGAAATCAACTCTTTCAAAAAATAAGCTTTCGCCTTTCATAGTATCAACCGTCGCAAGTTTAATTTCATTTTTACGAATGTATATAGGAGAAAATAATTTTGTCAAGAATAATTTGTGGGCTGAGGATGGTTTGTTCACCGTTTGCTATTTAAAATCTGATTTTAAATCTTGTTTAACAGATAGTTATTCAGGTTATTTACTTGTTTATCCACGAGTAATATCTTACATAGTGCATTTTTTTTCTATCGATAATTGGGCACTTATAAATAACATTTTGTATCTGATTGTAGTTTTTGTCACAACCTATTTCGTATTTATTCTTTTACGAAAAGAATATTATGAAAATATTGCTT
>JBJOKB010000003.1:0-7610 GCA_046046315.1 Actinomycetota bacterium
AATCTCTTTAAACCATTAACTCCTTGGCTCATCCTAGGGTTTTTAGCAAATTTATCTCTGTGGGAATTTAAGAATTTCCAATAACCTGCAGTGAAAGGACAGGCATCTTTGCCAACTCTGACATCTGGTTTATAAACACATCCACCACAAAAATTACTCATTTTATTTATGTAGCTGCCACCACTCGTGTAGGGCTTGGTTGACATTTTTCCACCATCTGCATATTGACTCATGCCAATAACGTTTGCTGCCATTACCCAAGGATGACCATCAATAAATAAACGATCAAACCAATCAACTAATTCTTGCGGATTTATTCCTTGTTGCATGCACCAATTTCCTAGCATCATTAGTCTTTGAATGTGGTGCACCCAAGCTCTTTGTTCTAAATCTGAAACAACTGTTTTTAAACAATTTGCTTTCACATTTTTTGTGTCAAGATTTTCAAGCCATTCAGGTAATTTGTTATTTGCTTTTAGATAATTATTTTCTTTGGTGTAATTTTCCCCAAATAACCAATACAAATGCCATATGTAATCACGCCAGCCCATAATTTGTCTGATAAATCCTTCAACAGAAGCAATAGGAGCACCATTTTTGTGTTCTTTTTCAACTGCTCTAATTAATTTCATAGGATCAAGAAGACCAATATTTAACGGAGCAGACAATAAAGAATGGGCCATGTGCCAATCATTAGTTAGTGAAGCATCCTCCATTGGACCAAAAGCGTTAAGTCTAGTTTCAAGAAAGTTTTTAAATACTTTGTTAGCTTCTGCTTCCGTGGCAGCAAATTGTCTTAACTCATCATTACCCACAAACTCATAACCTTGTTTTTCCAATTCGTTTATTTTTTTTCTTGCTTTTATGTCTATTTCATCTTCAACTGGGTAATAAGCTTTTTTTAGATCTAACTTAGTTTGGTTTTTTGGTGGGGATTGGCGATTGTCTGCATCAAAATTCCATGAGCCACCAACTGGTTCGTCATTTCCATCAACTAAAACTGAATGCAAAACCCGAGTGTGGCGATAGAAATCTTCTAGGCGAAGTCTTTTATCTTTTCTAGGTTCAAACCACTTAGCAAAGTCTTTTTCACTAGTGACAAATCCCCTGGAAGGAAGTTTTTCAAAGTTATCTTTATTCATGAACGCCTTGCGATTAGCAAAACTAGTAGGTGCAATTACTGAGGCTTTTTCTTTAAAATTCTTAGCAAAATTTAGAACTGATTCACATTCAACAATCTGACAACGAGACCCTAATTCTTCTTTTTTATGCAAAATTGAACTTAACCACCATTGAGCTTTTGCTCGATGCATTTTTCTGTTCCATAGGTCTTGGAAAGGGACCAGAATGATTATTTTTCCATCATGATCATTATGGAAATGAGAACCTAATTGGTCAGGTAGAAGAATTCTTATATTTGCCATCTTGAATCAAATCTTAAAGCCAATTTATCAATCCTGCATTAATAAAAGTAATCCTTTTGGTTAATTACGAAGTTATCCACATTTGCTTGTTTTCCCCAGGGAAAGTGAGTAACTAAACATATTTCCTTAAATCTTGCGTTAATGGGTAGACACCTCTAGAAAAAAGGTCTACCTTGATACCAGATTCAGAAGTTTAATTAGTGAAGAGTCAAAAATTTCACTTCACGAGAAACTCTCGAAAACATCGAATCGGTAAGCAACATATTTATTTTGTCATTTTTAATAACCATCCACAAAACGTGGATGTGCCAGAAGGTTGGGAGAGAAGGATTAAATGGACTGGCTTAGATCAGCGTGGTTTGGAATTAGAAATAGTTGGAGTAATTTTATCTACCAAAATTTTAATAATTCACGTTATGCCGACCAGATATCGAAATATTTGAAAGTAAATGAAATCATTTTTGGTAAAGACATCGATCTTGACAAAGAGGTAATTCTAGATTCAAGAGGCCATAGAATTACTAATGAATATTGTGAAAAAATTATTAATGAAATTAATGATTCAAGTGCTGCATAGCCCAGGCATACATTGCAATAGCACCAGCAGCTGAAGCATTCATTGATCTTGTTGATCCATATTGTCTAATTGCATATGTAACTTCACACATTGCAATTGCAGCATCTGATAATCCTGGTCCTTCTTGGCCAAAAAGTAGAGCACACGGATTTGGTAATTTGGCAGTTTCTAATTCTTTAGAACCCTCTACGTTATCTATCCCAATGATTGGCACATTGTTTTCTTTAGCCCAATTAGCAAAATCTTGGGGAGTGGGATGGTGATGTAAGTGAAGATATTTATCGGTAACCATGGCACCGCGTTTATTCCAATCACGTTTACCAATGATGTGCACACCTTCTGCATTAAATGCATTAGCAGTTCTCACAATGGAGCCGATATTTAAATCATGTTGCCAATTCTCAATTGCAATGTGTAGAGGATGTCGTCTTTTATCTAATTCTTTAACAATTGCAGCAACTGACCAATAACGATATTGATCAAGAATGTTTCGTCGATCGCCTTTTTCTAAATACTCAGGATCGTATTGTTCCCCAGTTGGCCAAGGCAAAGGATGAGGACCAACTCCAACAACTGGATAAAATTCTCCAGCCTGAACTTCGGTTCTATCCCCAAGATCTGGTCTATTTATTAAGTATTCGTCGCTATCCATTAATGACTATTTAACAGCGTCACTAATTGCTTTGGTGTGAAGTGGTGTGGAACCACAACAGGAACCAATCACATTAACGCCAAAAGATTTCATTTCTTTAGCGTATTTAGCCATTTCTTCTGGTGTGCCATCATAAATAAAAACATCACCTTGCAGTTTCGGTAAACCTGCATTTGATTGGGTCATAATAAATGTTCCAGGTTGTCTAGCACTGGTTAATTCTTGAGCAATGATTTTCATTTCGTCGGTGCCGCGACCACAGTTTGCACCAATGAGTCTTACTCCAAGTGCTGAAATTGCTTTCACAGCCATTTCAGGTTTTACACCCATCATTGTTCTTAAATTTGTATCGAAAGAAAAAGTAACAGCAATTGGCAAACCTGGCGCAACTTCTTGAGCTGCTTTTACCGCAGCTTCTACTTCACTTAAATCACTCATAGTTTCAATTAAAATTCCATCAACACCACCTGCAACTAAACCTTTTATTTGTTCAGCAAATATTTCTTTAGCAGAATCAATAGTTAATGTCCCCATTGGTTCCATTAATTCACCACTTGGACCAATATCTCCCATAACAAAACAATTTGGGTATTTACTAGCAACTTTTTTCGCAAGTTCTGCAGCTGCTTTATTAAGTTCAAAGACACGATCTTCTAATTGATGCATTTGTAATCTTGGTTTAGTGCCACCAAAAGTATTGGTTGTTAATAAATTGGCACCATTTTTGGCATATTGGTCAAGAATGTCAGCTACTTTGTCAGGATGCTCCACATTCCATAATTCGGGAGCACCACCATCGGTCAATCCTGATTCTTGCAACATGGTGCCCATTGCACCGTCACTAATTAATGTTTGACCTTGATCCAATAATTCATAAATGTTTGACATATTTTTCTCCGCGTAACTAGATAATTAGTTTTGTTTTGGTCCTAATTCATCAAGCACTGCAGCGAGGCGAGCCTCGGAGAAATCATTCTCTATTCCAGCAACAACTTGTTCCACAATTGTAGCCGGATCTCCATCCATAGTTTTCCATTCAGATCGTGTCCAACCATTCATGTATGAATCAGCGTCAGCTTCACCAAGTCTCATTGCAGCTTCATCTATTGCTTCTTGAAAACGCATTGGCAATTGTGCTTTGACTGTTTTGTCTCCTTCACGGGCTACCACCATGGAAGGGATTACTCGCCAACTAGTTATTTGATATTCGCTCATTTAAAGATTATCCACTGAATTAGCAATAATTGCATCATGAACATATTGAGCTAAACCCAAAGCATGTTTTTCATAGTTTTCTTTAAATCTTTCATCTAACACATACATCAAAGCAAGATTTGAATGAATTTCATAAGTGCAGTCATAAAACCATTTTGTGATGTGCTGGCGATGGGCTTCGGCTGCCTCTTTTGCTTCACTGCTTTCAGCAGAAAATCCTTTTTCCATCAAATTCTTTAAAGTTTGCACAATAAAATCTGATTCTAGATTCATTTGAGCAAAATCTTCTTTTGAGTATTTTGCAGTTTTTAGTGCAGATTGTTTATAGGCATTTGTATTTCCCCATCTAGATTTTGCTTCATCACTATAAGAATCTGGATCAAATGAACCAAAAATCTCATTCTTATCTGCCGGGGATAGATTTGTTGACATGTTTCAAAGTATACAAATAACTACTGAGTAGAGTTAAACCATGAACTTCAAGACCAGAAGACTTGTCACTTTAAGTGTGTTATTTGGTCTAGTTATTGCTGTTTTAATTCAAGCTCTCTAGTTATTTTCCCATGAGCCATGGGCAGAAATAATTCAAAAGCTTCAATTCTTAAGGCATCTGCAATTGCCCACAAAATATCTAATGATGGCGATAGATGGCCATTTTCTATCCGAGACACAGATTTTCTATCAATCTCAGCAATTTGAGCAAGACGATCTTGACTTAAATTTGCTTTTAATCTCAATGACTTAATACAAGAACCAAAAATTAATCTTCGCTGTTGAATTTCAGCGTCTAATAAAGTCATGGGGAAAACTTTACGGATAATAATAAAAAATGTTCTCTTAAAACTTGGACAAAGAATGGGCAAACCAGACTAGAGGTGTTCCACAATCCAATCAACACAATTTGTTAAAGCTTGAATGTCACTTAATTCCACAGATGGAAAAGCACCAATTCTTATTTGATTTTTACCTATTTTTTTATAGGAATCTGTATCAATTATTCCATTTGCTCTTAATATTGCTGAAATTTCATTAGCATCAATAGAATCGATGAAATTTATTGTTGCTACAACTGTTGATCTAAGTTCTTTCTTTTCCACAAAAGGATAAGCAAAATCTCTTTGATCTGCCCATTCATATAAATAATCAGTTGATTGCTTGGATTTATTACTAGACCAAGAAAGCCCACCTTGCTGGTTAAACCACGAAACTTGATTTTCAAACATATGAATTGTTGCTAAAGATGGGGTGTTATAGGTCTGTTGCAATCGAGAATTTTCTAAAGCAATTGTTAAATCTAAGAATGGAGGAATCCATCTATTAGTTGCTTTAATTTCTTTAATTCTTTCAATTGCTGCAGGACTCATTAATGCGGTAAATAAACCACCATCTGAACCAAATGATTTTTGGGGAGCAAAATAATAAACATCAAATTCTTGTGGATCAACCATTGCACCACCAGCAGCTGATGTGGCATCAACTAAATGTAATCCTTTTGCTTTTGGTCTTTTAACTTCTTTCATTACTCCTGTGCTTGTTTCATTATGTGCAGTGGCATAAACATCAATAGAATCATTTGGTTTGTAATCAGGTGCATCTCCTGGTTCAGATTTAATGATTTCAATATTCTTTAAAAATGGTGCTCCTTGAGCAGCTAGTGCAAACTTGTTAGAAAATTCACCAAATGATAAAAACTGAGCATTTTCTTTGATCAATGAAAAAGTTGCAGCATCCCAAAATGCAGTAGTTCCACCATTTCCGATCACAACTTCATAATCACTAGGTAAATTAAATAATTGAGTTAAACCTTCTCTTAAAGACTGCACAACATCTCTGACAGTTTTTTGTCGGTGGGAAGTTCCTAAATAGCCAGGATTAGATGCAACTAAAGCTGCCAATTGAGTTGTTCTGATTTTTGAGGGACCTGAACCAAAACGAGCATCTTTTGGTTTTAGGTTTTCAGGAATAACTAAATGAGGAATTTCTTTTCCCATATTTAAAAGGATGGGGTTATTTTGTCTGAAAAACCTGCAACGGTTTCAGCACCACGAGGACCTTTACCAATGTAGTTAGCAGAAGGCCTTACAAGTTTGCCAGTATTTTTTTGTTCCAAAATGTGCGCTGACCAACCAGCTAAACGAGCACAAGTAAACATAGAAGTAAACATGTTGGCAGGAACTTGGGCGTAATCCAAAACAATTGCAGCCCAGAATTCAACATTTGTTTCTAGGACTCTTTCAGGATGTCTTTCATGCAATTCTTTCAAAGCAGCTTTTTCTAATGCTTCTGCTATTTCATAACGAGGAGCATTCAATTCTTTTGCAGTTCTTCTTAACACTTTTGCTCGTGGATCTTGTGCACGATAAACACGATGACCAAAGCCCATTAATCTTTCTTTTGAATCTAATAATTTCTTAATATAAGTAGTTGGATCAATTCCTTTTTCAATTTCTTCAATCATGTGCAGCACACGACTTGGAGCACCACCATGAAGTGGACCACTCATAGCACCAATGGCTCCAGAAATTGCTGCTGCTACATCTGCGCCAGTTGAAGCAATAACTCTTGCTGTAAATGTTGAAGCATTCATGCCATGTTCTGCTGCAGAAACAAAGTAAGCATCAACTGCTTTGATGTGCTTAGGATCTGGTTCTCCGCGCCATCTCTTCATAAATCTTTCAACAGAAGTTTTTGAATTAGCAATATGTTCTTCTGGAACTGGAGTTTGATCTCCGCGAGCTGATTGCGCAACATACATCAAAGTAGTTGCAGTGGTTCTTGCTAAATCTTCTCTAATTTGAACATGATCAATATCTAACATGGGTTTTAATTTCCAACGAGCTCCTAATTGAGCAACAGATGCCTGAACATCAACACGAGTGTCACCTGTTTTGCAAGGAATTTGATGTACATCTGGAATTGGTAAACCTGGTGCAAAATTATCGTCAACTAATAATCCCCACACAGGACCAAAAGAAACTCGACCAACTAAATCTTCAATATCTACACCTCGATAACGAAGTGCGCCACCTTCACGATCTGGTTCAGCAATTGAAGTTTCAAACGCAACAATTCCTTCAAGACCGGGAACGAAATCTGGCATTTCACACCTTCTCTTTGAGGAGTTGCACTATCTCTATCTTTGCCTAATCGTTTCAACATGGTGGAATCGGGTTATGTCTGATTCCACACAATGGTTTGAATCTTTAAGAGTCTCCTATGAACAAGGTGAACTTAACGAGAGTGACATAACCCACAACCCTTTAGATCAGTTCAATAAATGGTTACGAGAAGCAATCGAAAAGCAACTTCCTGAACCAAACGCCATGGTGCTAGCCACAGTTAATAAAGAAGGTCAACCTTCAGCAAGAAACGTATTACTTAAATCAGCAGATACCAACGGATTCATTTTCTTTACTAACAAACTGTCAGATAAAGGACAAGATTTAAAACAAAATCCTTCTTGCACACTTTTATTTTCTTGGCTAAGTCAGCACCGTCAAGTAATTGTTAAAGGAAAAGCGGAAGAAATCAGTAAAGAAGAATCAAATAGTTATTTCCAAACCAGACCATATGGTTCAAGAATTAGTGCGTGGGTAAGTGAACAATCAAAAGTCATTAGTCACAGAGAAGAATTAGAAAAAAGAGTTAAAGAATTTATGACTAAATATCCAGAAAATGTTCCTATGCCAGATCATTGGGGTGGATTTATTGTCAAACCAGAAAGTATTGAGTTTTGGCAAGG
>JBJOKB010000083.1:0-5159 GCA_046046315.1 Actinomycetota bacterium
TTAATTGTTTACGTGATTCTTTGCAATCAACATGATAAATGCGATCTTTGAAATCAAGTAAGAAATTAACTGGATCTAAATCTTGCCAAACGAAATGGCTTGGATCAAAATTCAAACCAAAAGCTGGACGATGCTTAATTGCTTTCATTGTTTCTACTGTGGTCCAGTAATCGTAAGCAATTTCAGATGGATGTACTTCATGAGCAAACTTAACTCCATTTGCATCAAACACATCCAAGATTGGGTTCCAACGATCAGCAAAATCTTTGTAACCAGCATCAATCATGTGTTGTGGCACAGGTGGAAACATTGCAACGTAATGCCAAATGCTTGAACCTGTGAAACCAATAACAGTGTCAACACCAAAAGCTTTAGCAGCAATTGCTGTTGTTTTCATTTCTTCTGCGGCACGTTGACGAACACCCTCAGGATCTCCGTTGCCCCAAACTCGAGCAGGAAGGATTGCTTTGTGTCTTTCGTCAATTGGGTTATCGCAAACTGCTTGTCCAACTAAGTGATTGGAAATTGCCCAATACTTTAAGTTGTATTTTTCTAATATGTCTTTTTGTTGTCTGACATATTTGTCACTTTCTGCAGCTTGCACTACATCTAAGTGATCGCCCCAGCATGCAATTTCTAATCCGTCATATCCCCATTTGGATGCAAGTTTGCACATTTCTTCAAATGGCAAATCTGCCCATTGACCGGTGAATAACGTAACTGGTCTTGACATATTTTTCTTTCCTCCTTTTATTTTATTGTTTGGAAAGTACCGTTATTTGCGGAACTTTTTTCTACTGCGTCTAAAACTTTTTGAACTTGTAAACCATCAGCAAATGAAGGTTCAGGATTTGTGTTGTTAACAACGCTTTCCACAAAATCCTTAACTTCATGTGTGAATGGGTGTTCATAACCAATGATGTGTCCTGGTGGCCACCATGCAGTCATGTATGGATGAACTCCTTCAGTTACCAAGATCCTTTGAAATCCTGCTGTTTCAGCACCTTCGGAATTATCGAAGTACCAAAGTTCATTCATATCTTCGAAAGAAAACTTGAGTGATCCTTTAGATCCAAAGATTTCAAATCCCATGTCATTTTTTCTTCCAGTAGCAAAACGTGTTGCTTCATAAGTTGCTAATGCGCCACCGTCAGTTTTACCAACGAATACAGCAGCATCATCAACTGTTACTTTGCCCATTTTGTTTCCAGAAGCACTTGCTTGAAGTCCTGAATAATCTCCAGGCAATGGTCTTTCTTTAATAAATGTTTCAGTTAAACCTGAAACTCCAATTAATTTTTGACCTGTGACAAATTGTGTGGTGTCAATTGCATGAGCTCCAATGTCACCTAAAGCACCAGATCCTGCTTTGTCTTTTTCTAATCTCCAAACTAATGGAAAATTAGGATCAACAATCCAGTCTTGTAAATAGCGAGCACGGATATGAAATATTCTTCCTAGTTTTCCTTCACTAACCATTTTTTTAGCTAAGGCAACAGCTGGAACGCGGCGATAATTAAATGCCACCATGTTTTTGACATTTTTATTGTTATTTGCAGCTGCAACCATTTGTTCTGCTTCAGCAACAGTGTTTGCTAATGGTTTTTCACAAATAACATGTTTGCCAGCATTTAGTGCTGCAATTGCAATTTCTGCGTGAGAATCACCAGGTGTACAAATATCTATGATGTCGATATCAGAACGAGTTAATAATTTTTTCCAGTCGGTTTCAATTCCGTCCCAACCAAGTCGATCTGCTGCTTCTTGAGTATTTGCGGCATTGCGACCACACACTGCAACCATTTTGATTTCTGCTGGTAGGTCATAAACGCGTCCCACATTTCGCCAAGCTTGCGAATGGGCTTTGCCCATGAAGGCATAGCCGATCATGGCCACACCTAATGTTTTCTTTGCCATTTGGTTTTGGATACCTTCCTGTATACAGATTCCTAGGCATAACCATAGGCGCATCTTTACGACTAATTCAAGACCGTATTACGCTTCCATTAACTCCGTCTCGGGTATGCGAGACGACCACTTTGCTGAGAGGCTGGAAAGTCTTTTGAAGAAACTTATAAATGATCCCTTCGACATGGTCGAAGAAATGGTTGAAGGCTACGTAGCAGCTAACGATCACATAATTAAAAGAGTAGGAAAGCGCTCTATTGCCAGAGCTAATTCTCCTATTCAAGGAAAAGTTGGAATTGTTGTTGGTGGAGGTTCAGGACATTTACCAGCATTTGCTGGTTACGTTGGAAAAGGAATGGCAGATGGGGCAGCGTTTGGAAACGTTTTTGCATCACCTCCTGCAAAACCAGTAATTGAAGCAACTTTGGCAGTAAATGGTGGCGCAGGTGTTATGTACACCTACGGAAATTATCAAGGTGATTGCATCAACTTTGATAAAGCCCAAGACAAATGTCGTGAAATGGGAATACCTGTTCAAACAGTTGTTTTAAATGATGATGTTTTGTCAGCACCAAAAGACCAAGCACACAAACGTCGTGGCATTGGTGGATTGTTTTTAGTTTGGCATGTTGCAGGTGCAAAAGCAGAACAAATGGCATCTTTAGATGAAGTTGTTGCCGTAACAAATAAAGCAAATGCAAATACCAGGACTGTTGGTGTGGGATTAACTTCTTGCATCGTGCCAGCAAATGGTAAACCAACTTTTTCATTACCAGATAATGAAATGGAAATTGGTTTAGGAATTCACGGTGAACCAGGAATTAAACGAGTTAAAGTTCGTCCTATTGATTCGGTAATTGATGAAATTATGGAAGCAATATTGGCTGATCTTGATTACCGAGGTTCGGATGTGGCATTACTAGTTAATGGTTTAGGAGGTTCTCCTGCTGAAGAACTTTATGTGGTTTATCGCAGAGTAAAACAAATCTGTGATGCTAATAAAATCAACATAAAGTTCAAACATGTTGGAAACCAAGTAACTGCATTAGAAATGCAAGGAACTTCAGTTTCACTTATGCGTCTTGATGAAGAGATGTATCAATTAATCAACAACACAACTGTTGATACCTGCATGTACAAGAAGGTGTGAGGAGACTAATTATGGCTAACGTAACTGGTGCTTTGGTAGCTAAATCATTAATTTTAGTTGCTAAAAAAGTTGAAGAAAATAAAGATTATTTATGTGCTCTTGATGGTGAAGTAGGCGATGGTGATCACGGTGTATCAATGACAATTGGTATGCGAGCTGTTTCACGTGCCGCTAAAGCTTTGCCACCACAGTGCACACCAAGTGAAGCATTTCAATCAGCAGCTGATGCTTATGCAGATGAAGTTGGCGCAACAATTGGGCCACTTTACGAAGCTGCATTTGCTGCAGCAGCTGAATCTGTGCAGGGTAAACAAAATTTGAATGAGATTGGTGATTGGGCAATTGTTTATCGCTCAATGGCTAATGCAATTCAACAATTAGGAAAAGCTCAACTTGGTGATAAAACTTTGTTGGATGCTTTTTTTCCTGCAGTTGAACACATTCAAGCATTGGCAACAAAAGGTGGAAACTTAGAAGCAGCATTACTTTCCACAGCAGAATGTGCATTAAAAGCTGCTAAGGACACTAGAAACTTAGTGCCACAAAAAGGAAGAGCCTCTCGTTTAGGTGATCGAGCAAAAGGTCATCAAGATGCAGGTGCAACCTCGTTAGCAGTAGTGCTTAAAGGTTTTGCCGATGGAGTTAAAAAAGGTTAATTAAAGAATTAGGGCCTGATTGATTAATTTCAATCAGGCCTTTTTCTATTTTCGGGATATAGTTTTATTGGAAATAGGAGCATAAATGTCAAAAATCGCCCACGCTATTGAAACTGGTTTATTTAGATCCCGTTGGCTCTTGATGCCACTTTATGTTGGTTTAGTTGGCGTGCTAATTCTTTTAGCAATTAGATTTGTTCAAGAATTTGTAAGTATTATTTCTCACTTTGGTGAAAAAACTGGACAAGAATTTGTTTTAGAAATTTTAGCTTTACTTGATTTAACTTTGTTAGCAAATTTGATTTTGATTGTTATTTTTGCAGGTTACGAAAACTTTGTTTCAAGAATCGATGCAGCCCATGAATCTGTTGATCGTCCTCATTGGATGGGCACAATCGATTTTTCAGGGCTTAAAATTAAATTGATTGGCTCACTTGTAGCAATTTCTGTTATTGAATTATTAAAAGATTTTATTGAACTATCTGGGCAAATGACAGTGGGTGAAGGTACTAAGTGGAGAATATTTATTCACTTAACTTTTGTAGTTTCAGGTGTGCTATTTGCTTTGATGGATTGGATTGCTGACAAAAGAGAAGCCGTAAATATAAATAAGTAATTATTTGACTGGAATTAAAATATCCATTTCACATTTATTACTTGCTGGATCAAATCTCTCATCATAAAGTTCTAAATGTGGAGCATTTCTCATTTCCATTTTGGTCTTTGGAAACCAAACTGTGTAGGCATCGATGTAGCTTTCTTTCAAATTTTCCATAGGTCCTTTATGGGTGTATCGAACATATTTTCCTGCCGGGACAACTACGGTTTTGAATTCCAAACCTGGTGGAACTCCTCTTTTGAATTCCACACCAGCTAAATATTTAATTTTTCCAGGATCAGTATTTTGATCCATTGGTATTGCTACACCGAAGCAAGTTCCTGTTGATCGAACTCCTAATTTTGGAAAGATTGACCAGAATTCTTCCCATAATTCGGGTAATAACGAATCTTCATAAGTAGATGTTGGCATCATTATGGAATTGGTCACAATTTCAAGTCCAGCAATAGTAATTGATGAATATTCTTTTGCTTTGACTTTTCTTTTGAACATGTTTGGATTCTATGTGAATGCCCGATACTATTCTTGATATGAAAACAAAATTAGCGATATTGAGTGTTGCGGTCTTATTCTTAACAGCTTGTGGTGGCGGTTCAACTGAATCAGCTCCAGCAGAAACTAATGAAGTTCCAGTAGTAATTCAAAATCCTGCTGATCCAGCAAATGCAGGCTATTACATCGATGGAATTGTTTACACTCTCGTTAACGGAGCATTAGAACAACCAATTGAAGACTCCGAAACTAATAATGTTTTCAAACTTCTTGATTTCAAAGCAGCAGGAGATATCAACGGTGATGGAACCGATGACACTGCAGTGGTTTTAAT
>JBJOKB010000002.1:0-6919 GCA_046046315.1 Actinomycetota bacterium
AAGGTTTTGGTTTAGATTGGTATAAATCTATTTGGTCAAATGAGCCAATCATGTCAAGTTTTCAAAGAACTATTTTTGTTGCTGTAGTAACAACTATTTTGTCTCTAGTGATTGGAACCACCATTTCTATAGGTCTAAATAAAATGAAAGCGGGAGGATTTCTTAGAACTTTCTCAACGGCTCCAGCAATCATCCCTGACTTAGTTTTGGCCATTGGATTGCTGACAACGTTTTCAACAATTTCGATGTCATTAAGTTTGACTACTGTAATTATTTCTCACACCGTCTTTTGTACCGCTTTTGTTGTAGCTGTTGTTCTAGCTCGAATAGGTTTAATTGATCCTGCACTTGAAGAAGCATCAACTGATCTGGGGGCTAGCGCGTTTAAAACTCTTTTCAAAATAACTATTCCTCAACTAATGCCTTCACTAATTGCTGGCGCTGTTCTTTCTTTTACCCTTTCTATGGATGAATTCGTGATTGCATTCTTCACAAATGGTCCAGAAACACCGACTTTGCCCATGGTGATTTATTCCATGATTAGATTTGGGGTAACTCCTGAAATCAACGTCCTAGGAACATTACTGTTGATAATAAGTTTTGTAGGAGTAATTTTTGCCCAACGAATTGGAAAGGTTGCTGATTCCATATGAGTGAAAATTTACTTCAAATTAGAAATCTCACAAAGAAATTTGGTTCAGTAACCGCTTTAAATAATATTTCTTTAGATATCAAAACTAATGAGATGTTTGCTCTTCTTGGACCATCTGGTTGCGGTAAAACAACCCTATTAAGAATCATTGCTGGTTTTGAATCACCAGATTCTGGTCAGGTGTTAATGAATGAAAAAGATTTACTAGCAATTCCTACTAGAACTAGACCAGTCAATTTAATGTTTCAGTCATATGCACTTTTTCCTCACATGGATGTTTATACAAATATTTCTTATGGATTAACAAACACTGATTTATCAAAGGAAGAAATTTCTAAACAAACTTTTGAAATAATTGAAAAAATTGGTCTTCAAGAGCATGTGAAGAAGAAACCAAATCAACTTTCAGGCGGTCAGCAACAAAGAGTTGCGCTAGCTAGGGCAATTGCTAGAAAGCCAAAAATACTTTTACTGGATGAACCATTAAGTGCCCTTGATAAAAAGATTAGACAAGAAATGCAAGTTGAATTAAAAAGAATCCAGAATGAATTTGGTATTACTTTTATCATTGTAACTCATGATCAAGATGAAGCAATTTCTTTAGCAAATAGAATTGCTGTTTTCAATAAAGGTGAGATCAAACAAATTTCAACACCCCAAGAACTTTATGAAAATCCCACAAACGAATTTGTTGCTGACTTCATAGGTGATGGAAATATTCTTAAAGCAACTTCTACAGCTAGTGGGTTTACACATTCTGCTTTGGGTGAAATCGCTGTTACCCATAATCACCCCGCCGGAAAACAGGTTTCAGTCTTAATACGTCCAGAAAACATCACATTAAATACAGCAAGTGATGGAGCCGGTGAAATTACTGATGCTGTATTTGCTGGATCACGAAAGAACGTCACAGTTAAATTGAGAACCAACGAAATAGTGAGAGTTTATGCAGATAAATCTGCCAGCCTTGAAGTTGGCAGTCGAGTGAACCTATCATTTAGTCCACAAGATGTCAGAATCTTTTAAAAAAGGAGATAATCAATGAGTGGCAAAACAATTCTGTTCTGGCCAGAATCGGCATACGGTCCAACCAATAACTGCATTGGAATCGGAAATGTTTTAAAGAACCGTGGTCATAACGTTGTTTTTGCTGCTGAATCTTCATGGGGTGGAAGATTATCTCCCCTTGGATTTAAAGAAGAACTAGTTGATTTATCTGCTCCACCAGAAAATGCTGATGCACAAAGTGCTGGTCAATTTTGGAAAGATTTTATTAGAGATACATCTCCTGAATTTAGAAAACCAACCGTAGAGCAACTTGAAACTTTTATTACCCCAACAAGACAAGCTCTTATTGATGGTGCAATTTATTGTGAGCCAAGACTTAAAGAAATAATTGCCAAACATAAACCGGATGTAATTATTGAAGATAACGTGGTTTGCTTCCCCGCAACTGTTACAGCTGGAGTGCCTTTTGTCCGAATCGTTTCTTGCAATCCTCTAGAAATATTGGGAGATGAAATTGCTCCTCCATTTTCTGGTTTAGCTGAAAATGATCCAGCATCTTGGGTTTCTTACAACCAGGCATACGAAAAAACGCAAAGACCTATGTGGGAGAAATTTAATTCTTGGGTTATTTCACAAGGTGCACCTTCGTTACCAGATCTAGATTTCATTCATACATCAAAAGAATTAAATATGTATGTTTATCCAACTGAACTTGATTACACAGATAAAAGACCACTTGGTGCTAACTGGCACCGCATTGATTCCAGTGTTCGCTCAACTGATGCTGCTTTTGAATTACCAAGTGAAGTAGCAAATCGTTCAGCAGATTCAAAACTAATTTATCTATCACTAGGCTCATTAGGTTCTGCTGATGTTGAGTTAATGAAACGATTAGTAAGTATTTTAGGAAAAACAAAACATAAATACATTGTTTCTAAAGGACCACAAGCTGGGGAATATGAATTAGCATCCAACATGGTTGGTGCAGAATTCTTACCTCAAATATCTATCATTCCTAAAGTTGATTTAGTTATTACTCATGGTGGAAATAACACAACAACCGAATCAGTTCACTTTGGTAAACCAATGATTGTTTTGCCTCTGTTTTGGGATCAATATGACAATGCCCAAAGAGTTCATGAAAAAGGTCATGGCATAAGACTTGCCACTTATGTTTTCAAAGATGAAGAACTAACCGGAGCAATAGATAAATTACTTAATGATTCAGCGTTGCTTACAAAACTAAGTAAAATTGGTGAATCTGTTAGGTCTCGTAAAGGAATTGAAGAAGCTGCAACAAAAATTGAAGCTTTAGCTAAATAGTGAACAGGGCAATAATTAACCCTGCAACGGGTTTAGTAATTCGTGAGATTACAGATTCAAATCAATCTCAAGTTGATGCTGCAATCGAAAATGCCTCAAAAGCATTTAATTCTTGGTCAAGCTTAACCCCAGGCGAAAGATCAAAGAAAATTTTAGATTTTGCTGATCTTTTGGAAAAACATGCGGATGAAATCTGTGAATTAGAGGTTTCTGAAACTGGTAAACCCTGGTCCACTATGCGTGATGGTGAATTTCCATTTGGAATCGATAATTTAAGATTTTTTGCCGGTGCTGCAAGATCTTTAGATGGAACAGGTGCTGGATCTTTTAATCACGGATACACATCATTATTGGTTAGAAAACCAGTAGGTGTTGTTGGATCAATTGCGCCTTGGAATTTTCCTTTCATCATGGCAATTTGGAAGATTGGTCCTGCTTTAGCTGCCGGAAATACTGTTGTTATTAAACCTGCGCCACAAACTCCGTCATCGACAATAAAAATGGTTGAATTAGCCAAGCAAATCTTTGAACCTGGAACTTTAGAAGTCGTACTTGGTGACGGTGAAGTTGCGCAACAATTAGTTAAAGATTCTCGAGTTTCCATGATAAGTATTACAGGTTCTAGTGATTCTGGTCGAAAAGTTATGCAATCAGCCAGTGAAACAATTAAACGAATTCATTTAGAACTTGGCGGAAAAGCTCCAGTAATTGTTAGACAAGATGCAGATCTATCTCAAGTAGCACAAGCAATTTCTCTTGCATGCACCTATAACTCTGGTCAAGATTGCACGGCGGCTACAAGAATTTATGCACACCATTCAATTGTTAAAGATCTTGAAAGTTTAATGAAACAAAAAATGGAATCAATTAAAGTTGGGGATCCAAAAGATAAAACTACTGATATTGGGCCTTTAATCTCTGAAAAACATAGATATTTAGTGCACCAAAAAGTTCAAAAAGCAATTAATGATGGTGCAACATTAATTACAGGTGGGAAAGTAATTGAGGGTGAAGGTTTTTATTACACACCAACTTTACTTTCAGATGTAAAACAGAATAATTCCATAATTCATACAGAAGTATTTGGTCCTGTAATTACCATAACTTCAGTAAAGGATGATGAAGAGGCAATTGCTTTAGCAAATGACAGTGAATACGGGTTGGCATCATCTATTTGGACCAAAGATGTTGGCAAGGCATTAGAAATATCTAAAAAGATTCAAGCTGGGGTTACCTGGATTAACGATCATTTACCAATAGTTTCTGAAGCCCCTCATGGTGGAGTTAAAGGAAGTGGTTTTGGAAAAGATATGAGCCAAGAATCTGTAATGGAATATACGACCACTCATCACATCATGATTAAACATGGCCAACATGAAATAAAAGAGGGATTTAGGCCTGTTTAGATAAAGAATTAATTAAAAGATTTACTAAGGTATGACACATGTCAAATCAACTCGAACGTGGAACAACAGATCTTCCTATATTTCAAGCAGTGGCACTTAATTTAAAAAATCTTCCTAAATCCTTTACGTGGGGTGCTTTACTTTCTGGATTTTTAATCGTCTTAATTTCTACAACAGGACCTATAGCAATTTTGTTTCAAGCTGCAGAGGCTGGAAATTTTTCTGATCAACAACTTGCGTCTTGGCTTCTTACAGTTTTCATCGGTTCAGGTTTATTTGGATTAGTTCTAACTCTTCGACATGGCATGCCTGTGATTGGTGCCTGGGCTGCTGCAACCACCGCGCTTTTAGTTACAGGTTTAACTGATCATTCTTATCCTGAAGTTTTAGGTGCTTACGTAGTTGCATCAATTGCCTTAATAATTGTGGGAGTTACTGGTTTATTTGGAAAATTAATGGCATTAGTGCCAAGACCTGTCGTGATGGCAATGCTTGGTGGAGTTTTATTTAGATTCGGAGTAGAAGTTTTCTCATCCTTAAAAACTGATGCTCTTCTTGGATTAGGAATGATTTTGATGTTTTTCATTGGGAAAAGATATAAATGGCGAGCTCCAGTTGTACCAGCTTTAGGTGTGGGATTAATTATTGGTTTACTAGAAAAAGAATTAGTAAATCCAAACATCAAAGTTGCAATAACTGCTCCCCTTTGGGTAACTCCTGAATTTACTTTAGGTTCAATGCTTACTTTGGCTTTACCAATATTTTTACTTGTTATGACAACACAAAATGCAACTGGAACAGCAGTTTTATATAACTCAGGATATGAACCTCCAATTAATAATGTCGTAACAGTTGGTGGAGTTATTTCTCTATTGACTGCTCCATTTGGAAATAGTGGAGTTAATATTTCTGCCATGACTGCTGCTATTGCTACCCAAAAAGATGCGGATCCAAATCCAAAAACAAGATACTTTGCAGGATTTGCCTGCGGAATTTTCTACATAATTTTAGGTTTATTCGGTTCAACCGTGATGGGATTCTTTGGAACATTGCCTCCGGTTTTATTAGCAGTTCTTGCTGGATTGGCTCTAATTCCAGTAATTGGTTCTTGCACTAATGAAGCATTAGAAAATCCTGACTACCGCGAAGCTGGTCTTGTTACCTTATTGATTACTGTTTCAGGAATTTCAGCTTTTAACCTTGGTGCGCCATTTTGGGGATTAATCGGTGGTGTCTTAGTTCACGAAATCTTAACGAGAAAAAGAAAATAGTGAATAAGTGTGATGTGACGCAAGGCAAAATTGATTTAATTAAATATGAAAAATTAGATGGTGAGTGGAAAAAACTAGGACTTGCAGCCCCGGCAAGAAGAGCTTTAGTTAATGCAAAAATTATTAGAATTGATGATTTAAAGAAAATTACTGAAGCAAAACTGATATCACTTCATGGAATGGGACCAAGTTCTTTACCAAAAATTAAGAGTGCAATGAGGAAAAAGAAAATAAAATTTAAGGCTTAATCTTCTTGAGTACAAAGTTATAAAACTTTTCATAAACCAAAATTAGAATAACTCCAGCCAATATAGGAGTAATAATAAAAGACCAATCAGAATTCGAAAACATAATTAATAGTGGAATAGATCCTGCTGGAGGATGAAGTGTTTTAGTAAGTTGCATCAAAATAAAAGTTAAACCAAATGCCATGCCAAGAGATATAGAAGTATTTCCCAGCAATTGATAGAAAAATAATCCAATAATTGCAGAAATTAAATACCCACCAATAATATTTTTAGGTTTCACCAATGGGCTGTCAGGAAGAGCAAAAACCAAAACAAATGTTGCACCAAATGGCGCTACCAATAAAGCAATATTTGCTGTTTCAGATAAATATTGTAAAAGAATAATTCCAATTGTTGCCCCCAATGCGCCAAGCAACATTGATTCATATTTTTTCATATTTTGAAATCTACTATCTAGTTAGGCAAAAAGTGGTCTCAAATGGTCATTTAAAAATACGCCATTTGGATCAAATTTTTTACGGATTTTGATGAACTTATCTGCCATTGGATATCGATCATGGAGTTGTTCTTTAGTTAAGAAATGCAGTTTGCCCCAATGAACGCGTGCGTCATATCTGCCCAAAATTCGATCGACTTCTCTTAAATACGGCCAGTAATCAACGCCCGGCATTCCCGATACCGAAACTACTAAAGTTTCTCGTTTGTAATTTGAAGATAAAAATCCATCTTCAGATCCACAAGTTCTAATTTCTAGTGGGAAAATACTTAAAGGCAAATTCTTTAGCATGTATTCGCGCATTTCATTAATGCAATCAACAGCTCTTTCTAATGGGATGAAATATTCAAGTTCATGAAAATTAGGTGAGTAAACCATTGGATAAATACGATATGACCTATCAACTCTTCTTTTTGGTACATCAGATATTTGTTCTGACTCTCTTGCTTCATTAAAAACTTTTACATGGCATGTGTCTGTTGCTTTTTCTCCTGGAGGAAGTTCGATGTTATAAA
>JBJOKB010000039.1:0-12763 GCA_046046315.1 Actinomycetota bacterium
ATCACAAATCGACACAGCTGTTCAAGAACAGTTGATCGTTGAGTTGTACTCCAAGTAATAAAGCAATTCCCCAACTAAGTCATCAAATATAGGTTGACTGAGAGGCAGTAAAAATGTTAATTGCACAACGCCCGATCTTGGTTGAAGAACCAATTTCAGATACCAGAGCAAGATATATTCTCGAGCCATTGGAGCCAGGTTTTGGTTACACACTCGGAAATTCACTTCGTCGCACTCTTTTGTCTTCAATTCCAGGAGCAGCTGTAACAAGCATCCGCATTGAAGGCGCATTGCACGAATTCACCACCCTTGAAGGTGTTGCAGAAGACGTAACAGAAATCGTCTTAAACGTTAAAGAACTTGTTGTTTCTTCTGATAACGATGAACCAACAGTTATGTACTTAAGAAAATCTGGTCCAGGAGCAGTAACTGCAGCAGATATCACAGCTCCAGCAGGAGTTGAAGTACATAATCCAAAACTTCACATTGCCACTCTTAATGGCAAAGGCAAGATTGAAATGGAATTAGTTGTTGAACGCGGTCGTGGTTATGTCACAGCTGTGCAAAACAAAGTAACCGGTGCAGAAATTGGACGCATTCCAGTTGATTCTATTTATTCACCTGTTGTAAAAGTAACTTACAAAGTTGAAGCAACACGTGTGGAACAAAGAACAGACTTTGATCGTTTGATCATCGATGTTGAAACCAAACCATCCATGAGACCAGCAGATGCTGTGGCATCAGCAGGTAGAACATTGGTGGAACTATTTGGTTTGGCACATGAATTAAACGTGAATGCAGAAGGAATTGAAATTGGGCCATCCCCAATTGATGCTTATGCATTGGAACAATTAAATATGCCAATCGAACAACTTGACTTAACAGTTCGTTCATACAACTGCTTGAAGCGCGAAGGCGTTCACACAGTTGGTGAATTGATTACTAGAAGTGAAGCAGATTTGATGGATGTTCGTAACTTTGGTCAAAAATCTATTGATGAAGTTCACGCCAAGTTAGTAATGCTTGGTTTGAAACTCAAGGATTCACCTGCAGGATATGACAGAACAAAAGCTGCCGGCTACATCGACGAATCAGATGATGATGTCGTTGCTGAAGACGAAAAGTTTTAAGAACCCACTAAGACAAAAGAACAAGTAGGAGAAAAAAATGGCATCACCAACCCAGGGTACGCGTCTTGGTGGTTCTGCAGCGCATCAAAAATTGATTCTTGCTAACTTAGCAACTTCACTTTTCGAAAAAGGCAAAATCACAACTACTGAAGCAAAAGCAAGAAAGCTTCGCCCTTTTGCAGAAAGAATTATTACTTTCGCAAAACGTGGCGATCTTGCTTCTCGCAGACGAGTATTGGCAGTTATTAGAAATAAATCAGTGGTGCATTCTTTGTTCACCGAAATTGGTCCAAGCTTTGCTAAAAGGGATGGCGGCTACACCCGCATCACCAAACTTGGCACCAGAAAAGGCGACAACGCATCAATGGCAGTAATTGAATTAGTTGAAGCTTTAGCGCAAAAAGTTGTTGCTGAAGCAGAAGGTGCAACAAAAAGAGCTGTGAAAGAAGAAGCAGCAGCACCTGCTAAAAAAGCCGCTAAGAAAACTGCTGCGAAAAAAGAAACTAAGGATGCATAAATAGTTACTAAAAGAAAAATTAACGAGCCCGCCTCCAAAAGAGGTGGGCTCGTTCGCATTCGCCTTGATATTGCTTACGACGGAACTAATTTTTCAGGTTTTGGAATTCAACCTTCCATGCGAACTGTGCAGGGAGAATTAAATAAATCATTAAAGAAATTCTTAAGACTAGACAAAGTTAAAACAGTTGGGGCAGGCAGAACAGATGCTGGTGTTCATGCCCGTGGTCAAGTTGTGCATTTTGATGTTGAAGAAGATTTGTGGTCAAAAATTAAAGACCCGATGTATAAATTTAGAAGAATATTACCCAACGATATTCAAGTCAGAAAAGTTTCAATTGCACACCCCAATTTTGATGCTCGATACTCTGCGTTAACTAGAAGATATTCATACACAATTTCAGATGCCAAAGATGGTATTGATCCACTTAATTCTCGATATGTTTTGGATTATCGTAAAAAACTTGATCATCACGCAATGAATAAAGCAAGTCAAGAACTTCTTGGATTAAATGATTTTTATGCTTTTTGCAAAAGTCGTGAAGGTTCAACAACAATTAGAAACTTGATCAAGTTCAATTGGACAAGAAAGAGTAATTACGTAATTTGTGAAGTAATTGCCGATGCCTTCTGCTACTCAATGGTCAGAGGATTAGTCGCAGCCATCATTCAAGTCGGAGATGGCAAAAGAGAAGTTTCTTGGCCTAAAGAAATTATGTTAAAACGCAAGAAAATTACAGATTTAAACGTTGTTGCAGCTAATGCTTTAGTGCTTGAGGAAGTGACCTACCCGCACCCTTCAAAGTTAAAAGAGCAATATGAAATAACCAGACGCTTAAGGAAACTCGAAGAGTAGAAAGCAATTCCAGGTGTGTAAAGTTTGAATAAATCAAGTGAATTAGAAGAGGAAAAACCTAAATGAATTCCACCAAAGTTTGGTTAAACGATGAGTTGGTGGATGCCGACAAGGCAATGGTGAGCATTTTTGACCACGGATTTACAGTCGGTGATGGAGCTTTTGAAACATTAAAAGTAGTAAATGGTCAACCAATAGCAATTACTCGTCATATTAAAAGGTTGATTCACTCTTTAAACACAATTGGTATTGAAATAAATAGTGAAGAAATTTTAAGAAAAGCAGTCACCGAAGTTATCCAAGCTAATAAATCTTTAGGTGATGTGATGAGAATGAGAATTACCTATACAAGTGGGGTAGGACCTCTTGGCTCTGATCGAACAAAAGATAATTTTACTTTGGTTGTAGCAGTCAGTCCAGAATCGGTTTGGCCAGAAACAGCAATAGTTGCAACGGTAAAAGATCCCCGAAACGATATGTCAATGTTGGCTGGATCAAAAACTACTTCTTATGCACAAAATGCAGCATTGCTTTCTGTGGCACGAAAACTTGGTGCACACGAAGCGATCATGCCAAATACAAAAGGTGAATTATGTGAAGGAACTGGATCGAATATTTTTGTAGTTAAAGATGGTCAAGTAATGACTCCACCTTTAAGTGGAGGATGTTTAGGTGGAATTACCAGAGCTTTAGTTATTAAATGGTTTGATGTTAAAGAAGTCGATCTACCAATGTCGGTTCTTAAGGATGTTGATGAAGCGTTTTTAACTTCATCCACCCGAGACATTCAACCTATTTCAAAAATTGATGACCGAGTTCTTCAAGCTCCAGGACCAGTAGCTTCCAAAATGCGACGAGAATTCATCGAAAAATTAGCCCAAAATTACGATGCTTAAGAGGGGAATTTCCCTCACAAAATTAGGCAATACCCTCGATGCCATGAGGAGAAGATGGGTTGGGTAATCTAGGACTTCGAGCAAGATAGCGATAACAAGCCCCAAACGAAAAAGAAAAGAAGAAAACTGTGCGTACATTCAGTCCCAAGACAAACGAGGTAACTCGTGCTTGGCACGTTATTGATGCAAACGAAATTCCACTAGGACGAATTGCATCAGTGGCCGCAACAATTCTTCGCGGCAAACACAAAGCTATTTTTGCACCACATGTTGATACAGGCGATTTCGTAATTGTGATCAATGCAGGCAAAGTTGCACTTTCTGGTTCAAAGCGTCAACAAAAGAAAGCTTTCACTTACTCTGGTTTCCCAGGTGGTTTAACAGCAATTGGTTACGACAAATTATTAGAAACTAATCCACAACGTGCAATTGAAATTGCAGTCAAGGGAATGCTTCCTCACAACAAACTTGGTCGCCAATTAATTAAAAAACTTAAGGTTTACGCAGATGCAAATCATCCACATGTTGCACAAAATCCAAAACCTTACGAAATCAAACAAATCAAGCAGATTGCAAACTAAGAGGAAAATATCTTGAGCGAATCAGAAAACTACGTCACCAGCGAATCATCAAAAACTTTTGCACCATTAAAAACTGGTAAGCAAGCACCAAGTGCGGGAACTGGTCGCAGAAAAGAAGCTATTGCTCGCGTCCGTATTGTTCCAGGCAATGGAAAGTTCGTAGTTAACGGTAAAGAATTAGCAGTTTATTTTCCAAACAAATTGCATCAACAATTAGTTAATGATCCATTTAAAGTTTTAGGTATTGAAAAAAATTATGACGTAATTGCTCACATTGTGGGTGGAGGATCAAGTGGTCAAGCAGGAGCACTTCGTCTAGGAATTGCCAGAGCACTTAATGCCGTTGATAGAGATATTAATCGTCCAATTTTGAAAAAAGCAGGTTTCTTAACTCGTGATCCAAGAGTTATCGAACGTAAAAAAGCTGGTTTGAAGAAAGCTCGTAAGCGTTCTCAATACAGCAAGAGATAGTTTCATGGGCCGATTATTCGGCACCGATGGTGTGCGAGGCAGTGCCAATAAAGATCTCACACCTGAATTAGTTTTTTCACTTGGTAAATCTGCATCACTAGTTATTGCCAAAAGTCATGGCAAAGGAAAAGCCAAAGCCGTAGTGGGCAGAGATCCTCGTGCGTCTGGAGAAATGTTAGAAGCTGCTTTGATTGCAGGATTAGCAACAGTTGGTGTTGATGTTTTGAAAGTTGGAGTTTTACCAACTCCAGCAATTGCTTACTTAACTAAATATTATGGAGCAGATTTAGGAGTAGTTTTATCTGCTTCACACAACGTATTTTCAGACAACGGTGTTAAATTCTTTTCAAAAGATGGCAAAAAATTACCAGATGAAGTTGAAGATGAAATTGAGAAAAACTTAGAAACAAAAGTTCCTCATCCAACCGGAAGTGATGTAGGTCGAGTCAAAGAAATGGCTGATGCCTACGAAGCATATTTAGCTCATGTTTTAGAAACGGTAAATACAGGCGCTCTTAAAGGTTTGAAAATTGCAGTTGATTGTGCAAATGGTGCAGCAAGTGAAGTTGCGCCAGATCTTTATTCGCGCGCAGGAGCAGAAGTAATTGCAATTCATAATGCACCTAATGGAATAAATATTAATGATAATTGTGGCTCTACACATTTAGAGTCATTAATTGAAACTGTTAAGAAAAATAATTGTGATCTAGGAATTGCACACGATGGTGATGCAGACAGATGTTTAGCAATAGATAGTTCAGGCAATGTGATTGATGGTGATCACATATTGGCACTTTTAGCACAAGATTTTAAACAAACTGGAAAATTAACTTCTGACACAGTTGTTTCTACTGTCATGGCAAATCTTGGATTCAAAATTGCTATGAAAACCGCTGCAATTAATGTGATTGAAACAGGTGTTGGCGATCGATATGTTCTTGAGGCTATGGAAGAGAAAAATTACGTTTTAGGTGGAGAACAGTCTGGTCACATCATCATGAGAAATCACTCAACTACAGGAGATGGATTATTAACAGCGCTTCAATTAATGAACGCAGTTTCCACAACTAAGAAGTCTCTCCAAGAATTAGCTGGAATTGTGAATAAATTTCCACAAGTTTTAATAAATATTCCTGATGTTGATAAATCTAAAATTGAAAACTCTGAACTTCAAGATGCCGTTAAGAAATCTGAAAACCTACTTGGAGACAAAGGAAGAGTTTTACTTAGATCAAGTGGAACTGAGCCTTTGATTCGAGTAATGGTTGAAGCAGAAACAATGAAGCAAGCCCAAGAAGTTGCTGAATCCTTAGCCAATGTAGTTAAGAAAACTTGCTAGACTTTAACGATAACGTCTAAAAACCAACTCTTCTTGCCATCGGGTTTAACTAATTCACATTTAAATTCTTTAGCCACAATTTTTTGCAATTCTTGTGGATTCTTTGGACTCTTTGCCTGTTGAACTAATAACTTAGTAACATCTCCTCTTGTTTTCTTTGACATATGAGTAACAACTGTTCGTTTGCCATTTTTTTCAGTAAAGACTCTTATCCCTACCGTTTTCTTTATATCTGGTGTCCACACCCCTTGATACGTTGTTGAACGGCAATCAACAATTAAATCAGTTTTTATCTCATCTAATGCTTTGCTAACAACAGGTTTCCAAAGCGCATTTAAAGAACCTAATTTAGGTAAAGACTTAGCCATATCAAGTTTGTAAGGCGGAATCATGTCATTTAATTTAACTGCACCAAATAATGCAGAAATAATTATAATATTTTTTTCTGCACGTTTTTTTGACGCAGCATTTAAATTATGAAAATCAAGTGCTTGATATAAAACACCTGAATATACTTCTATAGCTTTTGCGCAAGGAGATTTGGCAATTTTTGCACCCAATGCAGATAGAGTTTTCTTTCTTGTTGCAAGTAGATCCTTATTAAAAGAAAGAGAGGTTAATGAGACCGGTTTGCCCTTCTGCACGGAGTTCTTGCCTTCGCTGGGCGGTAAGAGGATGAGCACAAGTTGAACACTACGCCAAATTCTCTTTCGCGTAGGCTGTTAACACAATGTGTGGAATTGTTGGGTACGTAGGAAACAAGCAAGCCTTAACCGTGGTTGTAGACGGTTTACGCCGACTTGAATATCGTGGTTATGACTCAGCCGGAGTAGCTGTTGTTAACAATAAAAAATTAGATGTCAGAAAAAAAGCAGGCAAATTAACAAACCTTGAAACATTGCTTGGCAATGATCCACTTCCAGAATCCACTACCGCAATCGGTCACACTCGTTGGGCAACTCACGGTATTCCAAATGATGCTAATGCGCATCCGCACACCGATATTTCAAATGAAATTGCAGTGATTCATAACGGTATTATTGAAAACTTTTCAGAATTAAGAACTGAACTTCAAAAAGCTGGGGTGAAACTAAGTAGCGACACTGATACGGAAGTTGTAGCGCATCTACTTAATTTTGAATACCCAAAATCAAATAATGATTTAGCTGAAAGTATGCGAAAAGTAGTAAGAAAACTAAGAGGTGCTTTCACACTTGTCGCAGTACATGCTCAACAGCCAGATGTTGTTGTAGGGGCAAGAAGAAATTCTCCACTTGTAGTTGGACGAGGAGTTGGTGAAAATTTCCTAGACTCCGATGTTTCTGCTTTTATCTCTCACACAAAAAATGCAATTGAACTTGGACAAGATCAGGTTGTTGAACTTCGTCACGACAAAATCACAATCACAGATTTCGATGGAAAACCGGCTGTTACAAAGGAATACGTTGTTGATTGGGACGCCAAAGCTGCAGAAAAAGGTGGCTTTGATCTTTTCATGCTTAAAGAAATTTTTGAACAACCAAAAGCTGTATCAGAAACTTTAGCTGGACGCCTGGGAGAAGACGGCAAATTAATTTTAGAAGAAATGAAACTTTCAGTTGGAGAAATTGCCAATATTGAAAAAATCATTTTTGTAGCTTGTGGCACAGCCTTTCACTCAGGAATGATCGGCAAATATGCAATGGAACGATGGACTAGAATTCCCTGTGAAGTAGAACTTGCAAGTGAATTTAGATATCGCGATCCTATTTTGAACAACAGAACTCTAGTTGTAGCTATTTCTCAAAGTGGTGAAACCATGGATACTTTGATGGCTATTCGACATGCAAAGTCACAAGGTGCCAAAGTTTTGGCAATTTGTAACACTCAAGGTGCAACTATTCCAAGAGAATCAGATGCGGTTTTATATACCCGTGGTGGACCAGAAATCGCCGTTGCTTCTACAAAAGCGTTTCTAACTCAAGTTGTGGCCGTTGAATTACTTTCTTTGTATTTTGCAGAACTAAGACTTGATAAACCAACTGCTGAAATTAAACAAGTAATGACTGAACTAGCTAACATTTCACATCAAATCGACGTTGTGCTCGACACAACAGATGCAGTAAATGAGCTGGCAAAGAAATATGTAAATGCACAAAGTGTGCTATTTATTGGAAGACATGTTGGTTTTCCTGTTGCGCTAGAAGGCGCTTTGAAATTAAAAGAGCTTGCATATATGCATGCAGAAGGATTTGCTGCAGGGGAATTAAAGCATGGACCAATCGCATTAATTGAAGATGGAATTCCAGTTGTTGTCATTGTGCCAAGTTTGAGAGAAGAAAAAGAATTACACGAAAAAGTAGTTTCAAACATTCAGGAAGTAAGAGCACGAGGAGCAAAAACAATTCTTATTGTGGAAGAGGGAGATGATTCAGTCCTTGATTTTGGAGATCACATTATCCGAATTCCTCAAACTTCAAGTCTTCTCCAACCGTTAGTAGCAACCGTTCCTTTGCAAGTATTTTCCTGCGCGCTAGCCACACTGAAAGGTCATGATGTTGACCAACCCCGTAATCTGGCTAAATCAGTAACAGTTGAATAGAAGGACTTGATTTCTTATGATCATCGGCATAGGTGTAGATGTTGTTGATACTCCACGTTTTCAAGGTTCCTTAGTTAGAACCCCAGGTTTAAATACTCGTTTGTTTACTCAAAAAGAATTGAACACCCCAGGTGGAAAAGGTGAAAATGCTGTTTCATTAGCAGCTCGATTTGCAGCTAAAGAAGCGGTTGCAAAAGCACTTGGTGCTCCCGCAGGTTTAAGTTGGCAAGATTGTGAAATCTTAATTGGTGAAAGAGGAAAACCTTACTTAGAAATAAGTGGAACCGTAGCCAACGAGGCAAAGCGTCAAGGAATTACTAATTGGCATTTATCCCTATCTCATGATGGAAATATTGCAACAGCATTTGTAATCGCTGAAAAGCAATAATTTTAAAAAGAATGAAACAAAAATGAGCAATATTCGTGGTGCATATATTGACCTTGCCGCAATTCGCGACAACGTCAAGGTTTTGCAAAGTTTGGCAAAAAATTCTGAAGTGATGGCAGTTGTAAAAGCAGACGCATATGGACATGGACTAATTCAAGTTGCAAAAGCTGCCAGACAAGGTGGTGCCAATTGGTTAGGAACTGCACTCTTGGAAGAAGCAATTGAATTAAGAAACGCAAATGACAAGGGAAGAATATTAACTTGGCTTGGATCACCAAATGATAAATGGCAAGAGTGTATTGAATTAGATATTGATGTTTCGGTTTCTTCTATTGAAATAGCTTCAGCTGTTATAGCTGCTGCAAAAAAATCAGGAAAAACTGCCAAAGTACATATCAAAGTAGACACCGGTCTTGGACGAAACGGTGTAATGCCAAATGATTTAGCTGATTTAACAAATTTGCTAGAAGAAGCAAAATCAGCAGGTTTAATTGAAGTAGTTGCCGTCTGGACTCATTTCGCTTTGGCTGACGCTCCAAGTAGCCCAACAATTTCTAAACAACTAGAAGTATTAGATGAAAGTTTTAAGTTTGTTGAATCAAGAGGATTTAAGAATTTAATGAAACATGCGGCAAATAGTGCAGCAACATTGACCGCACCACATGCCCATTTTGATTTAGTTCGACCAGGAATTGCTGTTTATGGAATTACTCCTGGTGGCGAAGTTGGCAAAGCTAGCGAATACGGTTTAAGACCGGCGATGACTTTGAAAGCAAATGCTGCTTTAGTTAAAGATGTTCCCGCAGGTCATGGAATTTCTTACGGAGCCGAATATGTCACAAAATCCGATACCAGAATTGCCTTAATTCCCCTTGGCTATGCAGACGGAATCCCCAGAATTGCTGGCAATAAAGGTCCGGTAATCGCTAATGGGAAAAAGTTTAATGTTGCAGGAAGAATTTGTATGGATCAATTTGTAATTGACATTGGGCAATTAGATTTTTCAGTAGGAGATGAAGTTATTTTATTTGGAGATCCTGCCAAGAATGAACCAGATGTTGAAGAGTGGGCCAAAGCTTCTCAAAGCATTGGTTATGAAATTGTCACCAGATTAGGTCCTAGAGTTCCGCGAATTTATTTAAACGAAATTTAGGAATTTTACAATGTCTCTTAAAGTTATTACGAATAACTCTGAAGAAACAAAGGCTCTTGGAAAAAAACTGGGCCAAATTCTTAAATCAGGTGATTGTGTTCTATTAGATGGTGAATTAGGTGCGGGAAAGACCACATTTACTCAAGGATTAGCTAGTGCTTTAAAAATTAGAGGCGATATAACCAGTCCAACATTTGTAATTGCACGAGAACATAAGTCATTAGTTAATGGGCCAAATCTTGTGCATGTTGATGCATATAGATTGAACACATTGGCAGAAATTTCACATCTTGATTTAGTCACAGATATTGAAAAAGCAATTTTGGTAGTCGAATGGGGTAAAGGTTTAGTGAATGATTTAGTAGTTCAACCAATTCATATCAAAATAGAACATATTCCAGAGGATGAAAATAAAAGAGAATTTACTATTGATGCTCAAGATGAATTTATAAAGGCGCTTTCATGAAAGGCCCTACAAACCTTTTAGCAATTGATACTTCTACAAACAGAATTGCTGTAGCACTTCTACAGTTTGGGAAACCTCCCGTTGTGGCTATTAAAGATGATGGACTTCGTCACGCAGAACATGCATCAGGTTTGATTCAAGAAGTCATCAAGAATTCCGGATTAAAGATGCAAGAGTTGGGTGGAATTGTTTGTGGAATTGGTCCAGGACCATTTACTGGACTTCGAGTAGGGATTGTAAGTGCACAAAGTATTGGCTATGCACTAAATATTCCAGTTTTTGGAATCTGTAGTCATGACGCAATTGCTTTTGAATATGCCCAACAAAATCCAAATAAAGAAGTAACGGTAATTACTGATGCTAGAAGAAAAGAAGTTTATTGGACTAGATATCAAGGAATAAAAAGAATTTCTTCTCCAAAAGTTTCAAAACTAGAAGATGTAACGAATACTGGTGTGCAACTATTGCATCAACCACTTGATCCTGTGTCCTTGGCAAATGTTGCAATTGAAGCTTTAAATAGAACTGAGAAAAGAAATGAAATTAAATCCTTTGCTACCGACTCTGCGACAGGGGATGGTTCAGCAGTTGCATTGCCAAACCAAGTATTACTTCCTCCAATTCCGCTCTACTTGAGAAAACCAGATGCTTTAACTTTGGCGGAGCGCGCATGAATCTGCAATTAACTGAATTTTCTTGGTGGCATGTCGTTAAAGCACACGAAATAGATAGACAAGCGTTCAATGCCACAGCATGGTCTTTATCGACATTTTGGTCCGAACTTTCTCAAAGAAATCGATATTACTTAGCACTTGTTGATGAACAGAAAGAAATTGTGGGGTTTGGTGGTGTTGCATTCAATGGTGCCGATGCCGATATTCAAACAATGGTTATCAAGCCAGAATTTCAGAAAAAAGGTTACGGAAAAAAACTTCTGGATGCACTTTTAGAAAAAGTTTATGAGAAAAAATCTAAGCGAGTTTTTCTTGAAGTTGTTGCCGATAATAAAGCGGCAATTTCCTTGTATTTATCAAGAAAATTTGAACAAATTGCCAAGCGATCTAATTATTACCCTGATGGCTCAGATGCGGTCATAATGCAACTTGATTTGAGAAGCAAATGACAAATCCACTAATTCTAGGAATTGAAACTTCATGTGATGAAACAGGTATTGGAATTGTTAGAGGCACTGAACTTTTAGCTGACACATTAGCTTCTTCAGTTGAGGAACAAGCAAGATTTGGTGGCGTTGTCCCAGAAGTTGCATCCAGAGCTCATGTTGAAGCGATGATTCCAACTATTAAAAAATCAGTAACTGCTGCAGGAATTAACTTAAATCAAATCGATGCCATAGCCGTTACAAGTGGACCAGGATTAGCAGGTGCATTAGTAGTGGGAGTAGCGGCTGCAAAAGCTTTAGCAGTTTCTTTAAATAAACCAATTTATGGAGTTAATCACCTAGCTTCTCATGTTGCTGTTGATACTTTAGAAAATGGAAAACTTCCTGAACCAACTTTGGCATTATTAGTAAGTGGTGGTCATTCTTCATTATTGAAAGTCAACAATATTAATTATCAAATTGAATCTTTAGGTAAAACTTTGGATGATGCAGCGGGTGAAGCATTTGACAAAGTTGCCCGAGTTCTTGGTTTACCTTTTCCAGGAGGTCCATGGATAGATAAAGCTGCTAAAGAGGGAAATGCTTTGGCAATAGATTTTCCTAAAGGATTAATGAGTAAAGAGGATTTAGTAAATCACACATTTGATTTTTCATTTTCTGGTTTAAAAACAGCCGTGGCCAGATGGGTTCAAGCTTGGGAGAAAACGGGTCAGGCAATTCCTATAAATGACGTAGCTGCATCATTTCAAGAAGCAGTGGTTGAGGTGTTAGTTAAGAAAACATTGTTAGCGGCAAAACAAACTGGAATTAATACTGTTGTAATCGGTGGTGGAGTTGCAGCTAATTCAAGATTAAGAAGTATGGCTTTGAGTGAGTCAGAAAAAATTGGGGTAAGAGTCAGAATCCCAAGGCCAGGTCTTTGCACAGATAACGGTGCAATGGTGGCAGCACTTGGTTCTCACCTGTTTAGTGCAGGAATTGAGCCAAGTGAACTCAATTTTGAAGTCGATCCAATCCTGCCGATCACCCAAGTCAAAGCCTCATAAATTCCTCGTGGAATAAGTCGAGTCTGGCACTCAACTTGAGAGAGTGCTAAGGCCTTGGTAAGTTAGGGCTTAAGTCTTTCCTGGCTTTAAAAGTTAGGCAAGAAAACATTCCGAGTAAAAATCCCATGAAGGGGAGTAGACCGTGGCGGTCCAAATTAAACCACTCGAGGATCGAATCCTCGTTGAAGTACTAGACGCTGAAACAAAAACTGCGTCAGGC
>JBJOKB010000055.1:0-5466 GCA_046046315.1 Actinomycetota bacterium
GAGGATATCCACATTTACCAGCCTCGATATAAGCGCAATTATTTGATGCGCCTAATACTAATTCTGGCTGATAATTACCACTTACTTCTCGCACGGGAACAACTGAAGCATTCAATATTCCTGGTCTAAACTTTTGTGTTGCATGATCAAAAGTCATACTCAGCCTTACTACTACTGAATAGCTATTTCCTCCAGAATGTTTTGCATTGTTTGAATTCCAAATTGATGGAGAGCCAGTTCCTGGAAAATCTTTTTCAATTAATGCAGGAAAAATTTGTCCACCAGAGGTACTTTTTAGTAACTCTGCATTTACATAAGGTTCATCGCTTTTTGAAAAAGCTAACGATTCTACGCAGTGAGATTGATTATCGTTAGTACAAATCGGCAAAATTGTATTAGATACAATTGTTAGGCTTGGGTCTGAAAAATTACATTTAGTGTCCGCAAAACTATCACAATAAATCCAATTAACTGAATTATTTTCTTTTACTTGTGCATCTTTTTTAACTATCAAATAATTAAAATTCTGAGTATTTGATGGTTCGACCATCATGAACATGACCGAATCCCTAGGAATTGATATTAGTTCTGGCATGTATGCCTCTGCTGCGATTGATGGTGCAATTGTTGAATTAATCGATAAACATAAGGCAAACAAAAATGCCGGGATTTTTTTAATCATTTTTTCTTGTATCCTGTCGCACATTTGGGAGATATACCGGTAATTTTTTTTGTAACTTTACCTTTTACACAGGAGATTGTTAATTTTTTCTTCACTATAGCTTTATCTTGCGTTAATCTCACTTTGATTGTTGGGCTCGAAAAAGTGAATCCATTTGCAGAAAGTGTTATCCAGCCATTTTTCTCAACTAAGGTCGTAGTTGCAATACTTGCGTTTCCAGTAGCTGAAATTATTGAAACTTTGGCAGAAATTGGTGCTGAGGTAAAGCCGTAAATGCATCTAGCCACATTACTTCTTATGCTCAAGGTATACGTACCTGTAAATACAGTTCCATCAGGTAAAAAATGTGGAGCGGCAACTTTGTAATCTAAAGATTGATCCAAAGAATTGAATTCAGGCGGTCCTGCAATGAATGCTGTCGCATTAGTACTGACAATCCCAGAGATATTATTTTTGCTTTCAAAGCAGGAATTAGCGATATTTCCTCTTATCCCAGATTCCATAGTTCTTATTGCCCATTCAGATGGGTAGTTTGATGCTTGATCGCTCAGAGCACCGATCCAAGCGACAGCTTCATTAAAACTATTTGAGTTGTACTGATTTGAATCATGCAACATAACCTTTATGCCATTTTTGGTTTCACCAGTTCCAACATCTTGCATTCTTGGATTAGTCTCATAATAATATTTAAGGTCTGGAGTAAATTTTGAAACAGGAAGCCACCCATACAAGATTGGAACCTTTAAAGAGTACCCATTTACATCAAGAATTTGATCGCCGTCATTGTCTATCGTTAAGTTTGCGGTCGGTCCATAAACACGTCCATGAAGCCAGCCTGAAATTTTAGTTTTTAGTTTTAGTTGAATACCGAACTTAATGTTGTTCGGTAATGGCCACGCATTTGCGCAAATACTTCTTGTGGCTTGTACGCATGAGGCAGGTTGGCCATCATTTGTAAAGGCTAGACGTTTATAGTTTGGGGTACCTACGCCTCCTCGCATGTAATTAATTGACTGTATAGGTTCTGCTGGAGATTGATATTGGGTGTCTAAACTAACTGCAAAAATGCCTACGCGCATTTCAGCCAACGTAAAGACTTTTTCGTTGAAAGATTTGTACCCTTCCATTGCCGCACTAATTAAGTATTTAGTACCACCTTGATGCGGGGCTTCTGGAATATCAACTAAAAATGTTGACCGACCTGAAGGCAGATTTGCTTCAGTATTTCCTTGGAAATCATATGGAGTTTTTCCTGGAAACTCTTCCAAGTATTTTATGGAAAGCTTTTCCCCCGTTTCCTTTTCTGCATATACTTCTTTGACGCAGTCAAACTTAAAACTTTCATCACAAAAGCCAAGTGGGGCCATATAAAGCATATATTTATCTGAACCACAATTTGAGTCATCGTATTTCTGGCAATTAAATAAACCAGTTAATTTACTTTGAAATGGGACATCGCCATCTGAGGTGAATGCTTGAAGAGAAGCAAATCTTCCTCGAAGAAATTGTGAGTCTTCTACCAAAATACCTTCGGTACTTTCCGAAGCAAGTGGTGTTTTGAATGTAAATTGCTCGTCGGGAATAATATTTGCATTGCCACTAGAGGTCATATTTATAAATATGAAAAGAGATAAGGCAAGGAAAAGAAATTTCCTCATTTGCGTTTATATCCAGAAGGACATTTAGGAGTAGTTCCTGTAACTTTTTTTGTGACCTTACCCTTTATGCAAGAGATTGTTAATTTTTTCTTCGCAGCTGCCTTTTCTTGAGTTAATTTCACTCTTAATGTAGGGCTTGAGAATGTAAAACCATATGCACCAAGTTTCAGCCACCCATCTTTTTCGCTTATTACTGTGGTGGCGACTGAGTTTTGTCCATTCTCATTCACAATCTGAATTGACGCTTTTACTGGCGCAGCTGAAAATCCATATAGACATCGAGCTACATCTGAGGCCATTAAAAGGTCGTAGGTGCCTTTAAATACTTCATCCTTTGAGGTGTAGTGAGGAGATGCAACTTTGTAATCAAGACTTTGAGTTTGGCTGTTAAATTGAGGTGGTCCACCGAGGTAAACCATAGAGTTTGTACTGACTATTCCAACAAATTTAGATGTGTTATTGAAACAGCTTCCTACAGAACCAGAATCAGCGAGAGATCTAACTTTCCACTGGCTTGGCACTGCACTTGCTTTATCTTTTATGAAATCTTTCCAATTTTGAAGTGCCTCAAAAGCATAATCAGAATCAGGAGATGGTTGAGCCAATACATTTCGTCTCCCCGTTGGTCCTGGTTCACCCCAAGAAGATGCTCCACCAGGAACTTCAAAGCGGCTGTAATAAGTTTTTAAAGGCTCTGGTAGTGAACTGTAAGGAGCTGATACTCCTACCAAGGGAACAGATACCGGCTCGGCATCGATAGTAATTCTTGTGTAATTTTCAACTGTCTCCAACTTAATATTTGGAGATTTAACTCGCCCATGAAACCAACCAGTGGGTGATTGTGTCAATCGAGCAACAATTTTAAATCTAGTATCGGCTGGAAATGCTTGTTTCAGTGCGCAAGATCCATCATCAACGGCAGCACAAAATGAAAAATCTTCACGGTTGTTAAACCGAACAGCGGTGCCGCAAGGCAAATTTAATTTAGCACAATCTACATTTGCATAATCTCTTGCATCGGTCCAATAGCTTCGGCCAAATCCTCCTGATTTTCTTGTAAATGGATTTATGCTTGCAACATAACTTCCAAATTTAAATTTTTGTCCATTAAATGCGTTTCCACGTAAATTAAACTTAACTAAGTACTCATCACTTCCACCGCCATGATTCAATCCTGCGAGTTTCCATATGCCAGGAGTTGAACCTGTTGGTAAATCGACCGAATCGACACCCTCGTAACTATTTCTGCCAGTAGAAGGAAAATTTCCTTGTGGGACTCCGACATAATTTTGCGGATTATTATCAAAGATGTCAGTTTCAGCAGAGAAACTTTCTATGCAATTATTTTTAATTTTTTCAGTGCATGGAGGTAGGTCTGCAACAAAATCAATTGAATAAGCCTTTGAACAAAATTCATCGTTGAGGCTTGTGCAGAGTCGAAGCTTTTCTTGGGTACGTGATGCATCCGTTACTGCAACTAAGCTACTTGGCAAACTTGATGTTTCTAGATCGTCTTGTATTAACAATCCTTGTAATTCTGCGCCAGAAGCTGCAATCAAACTATTAAATGAATACTGCTCATCTGGAATGGAGTTTGCAATAACACTACTAGGAGGTAGAACCAATGAAAGAGAAAGTAAAGTTGTAAAGATCTTTTTCGAAATACTTTTCCCCATTTGCAACCTCCAATTCCAGTGAACTTTTAGTTGGTGCCCCGTTTTATTTTTCAACGAGGCACCAGCGCATCATCCGTGATCAGCCGGATGCATATTTACTTTTTCTTGACATAGCCTTTCGGACATGATGGTTTCACTGCAGTTATCTTCTTAGTAGTTTTACCCATCATGCAGGTGATTGTTGTTTTCTTTGCTGCTGCGGAAGGTTTATAACCCTTCTTCATAGCAATAGTTAACTTAGGACGTGAGTATTCAAAGTTGGAAACATCGATGATGATCTTTCCATTCTTGACTGCAATTACACTGATAGCTGCTGTGCTTCCTCCAGTTTCAGTTGTTACAGAAACCTTTAGTGCTGTTGCAGCATCATTTGGATTAGTCATGCCCCAAAGCAACTTAGCATCGCCAACAGGAATTACAGCCTTATAAAATCCCTTGTTAACAGTTTTACCATCAGCTGCATAATGTGGTGCTGCTGCTGTCCAAGTAAACTCCTTGGTTTGTTCATTCCAAACTGGAGTGGAGCCTTCACAAACTCCGTTTGTTCCGACATACATATCGCCAGATGTTCCTTCGACACCAAATCCGGATGTGTCATTTTGAACAATTACTGTTGCTTGGAATTGTCGAACATTAGCTTTCGCAATCCCCTCTTCCCCGGAGCAGTCTTTGACTGAACTCGCTAAAGGTACTGTCACTGGGCTACCAGTAATTGTGATGGTTGAATATCCACCAAAATACTTAGTATCTGTTGCAACATCGATTGCACTCGCCATAATAACGCCGGTGCGAATATCGCCGCTTCTAACAGTTACAGATATCGTGATATCCGGATCTAAGTTTGCGGCATAACCTTTGCTTCCTATTTGAGAAGCTAGGTTAACTTTCTTGTCAGCACCAGTTAATGTTGGTAAGCCATCAATAAATAGGTGATTAACAAATTCATTAGCAGCTTTGGCTTCTAGATACAGCCCGTCGTAGCCAAGTGCATCAAGGCCAAACTTCGACCAATCTGCAGTTGTCCAGCGACCAGGAAGAACTCGCCCGGCTTCAACTTGTGCAGGTGTAGCGGTCTCTGTATCAACAGGAGCAGATGTTGCAGCTGGAGCATCACTACTTGTTCCGGTGCCAGTGCCCGTTACTGGATCTGCGCCGGGTAAGTTCCAGCCATTTTTCAATGCCTCAGCTTTTGCCCATGAAGGAATAACTAAAGTTTCAGTCTTTGAGAATGTCTTAGTAGTTGAGTTGTAAGTCGCACCACGAGCTGGTTGAAGTTTTGTCTTTGCAAGCTCTGTGTACTCTATATATGTACTACTCTTAAAGTTTGCTACCTCTCGTGCTGCCCAGGCAGCATCTGGACCGCTCCACATCATTACAACTCTATTGTCAATTAAATAAACAATAGATCCTTTTTGGCAATCTTTTCTTGGAGCATCTACGGTTGAACCAT
>JBJOKB010000084.1:0-13482 GCA_046046315.1 Actinomycetota bacterium
GGAAAAGATGCAGAGAAACGTTGTGATGCATCCAGAATTACCTTGAACAAAAATCCAATTCCAAATGATCCACTTCCTCCAATGACAGCAAGTGGCATCCGAGTTGGTTCGCCATCTGTTACAACTCAAGGAATGGGTATTCCAGAAATGAAGCAAATTGCTTCATTTATTGCTCAAGCTGTTAAGAGTGAATCAGGTCACGACAAGATTGCTGACGGAGTTAATAAACTTTGTAAAGCATTTCCCGCATATCCACAAAGTTAATTTAATAAGAAAGTAGTTAAACTTTGCGCGAGTATTTGTTAGTACTCTTAGCAACTGCGTTCATTACGTATTTAACAACTCCAATTGCTAGATATGCCGCCCTTCGTTTTGGTTTTATGGCAACTGTTCGAGATCGTGACGTGCATGATCGCCCCATTCCACGATTAGGTGGACTAGCTATGGTGGCAGGTTTATTGGCTGGACTTTCACTTGCTTCGCAATTGCCATTGATAAGTAATGTGTTTAAAGATGGAAGTCAGATAAGAGCGTTACTCGCGGGTGCAGCGATTTTAGTTTTATTGGGTGTTATTGATGACAAATGGTCAATTGATGGTCCAGTTAAATTAGCTGGACAAACTCTTGCAGCAGCAGTTATGGCTTCTCAGGGTATTTCACTGATTTGGTTACCTTTGCCTTTTGTGCAAGGAACGTTAAGTCTTGATCCCTTAACTGGAGTTTTATTAACTGTTTTGATTGTTTTAATCACAGTAAATGCTGTGAACTTTGTTGATGGTTTGGATGGATTAGCAGCAGGTGTTGTTGGTTTAGGTGCTGCGGCATTTTTTGCTTATAGCTATTTATTAAGTGTTGAATTTGGTTTTTCAAGAGCAACTTTGCCTACATTAATTTCTGCTCTACTGGTAGGTATGACCTTAGGATTTTTGCCCCACAATATGTTTCCAGCTCGAGTATTTATGGGTGACACAGGTTCAATGCTGATTGGTTTAATGTTGGCGGCAAGTGCCATTACCTTAACTGGGCAAACAGATCCTGGTGCATTGGAATTAACTTCAGTTCTTCCTAGCTTTTTACTTATTCTTTTGCCACTAGCTGTAATTGCAGTTCCATTATTTGATTTAGCTTTAGCGGTTTTAAGAAGAACTAGAAGGGGAGCAAATATTTTTACTCCCGATAAAGAACATTTGCATCATCGATTATTAGAGCGTGGTCATTCACATAGAAGAGCGGTGATGTTGATGCATGCTGGAACTGCACTTTTGGCTTTTGCCACAGTCAGCACAGCTTTTATTCCATTTCTTTATTCACTATCAGCCCTTATTGCAGGACTTGCTTCTTTAATTTATTTTGGAAGAAGACGAGAACCAAAGAAATTAGTGGTGGCCTAGATGACTATTGAAAACAAAATCATTGTTTCAGGATTAATACCCACCACCGTGGTGGGAATTCTTTTTGCTCTGGGTTCAGCGATTTTCACAGATGCACAAGCAGGCTATTCCGCTTTGGGTGGAATGGTTTTAACTTTGGTCTTTTTTATATTCGGTCAATACATCATTGGCAAAGTGCTTTTGACCAAGCCTGAAATTGGGTTAGGTGTAGCCATGATCGTTTACTTAACACAATTAATTGTGTTACTTGTGTTAATAAAGTTACTAAGAGATGCACCTTGGCTAGATGGAAAGAGCTTTGGCATTGCAATTCTTACCTCCACGCTTTCTTGGACCGCCGGTTCGGTTTGGGTAATGGCAAAACATAAAAATGTGGTCATCGAACCTGTATCCCCCCAGGCTTTGAAGTTGTCAAAAGACGACTAGCCTTTTATTGGTGAACGAACAGCAAAACTTTCGAACCCGAAAATCAACATCAGATGATCCATGGGCAATCTTTGGGCGTCTGGTCTCCGGAATATTAATTTACGGAGGACTTGGTTGGTTAATCGGAAGTTGGTTAAATAAAGTAGAAGTGTTTGTCGCTGCTGGAGTAATTTTAGGAATTTCTTTAGCGCTTTACATGACATACAAACAATTAAGTATTAAGTAATAAGAAAGGTAAGTAAATAAAGTGAAGCCAAACAAAGGTGTTGTTCGTGGCTAACTTTATTTCTTTATCTGAAGTAACGTGTAAATTTGGGGATAATGAATGTCCATTTCCAGCTCCAGGTGCTGGAATATTTGAATGGAAACCTTTAACCTCTTTTAATCTTTTTGGCTTTACCTCTATTGATGTCACAAAACCAGTTATTTTGGCAATGCTGTGCACAGTAATAGTTTCTGTGATATTCATTGCTGCTTTTGCTAAACCAAAGCTTGTTCCTACCGGTTTACAAAATGTTGTTGAGTTGGGTTATTTATTTGTGAGAGACAACATTGCTCGAGAAATTATGGGCAAAGACGGTGATCGTTTTGTTCCATTATTGACTTCACTGTTTTTCTTTGTTTGGTCAATGAACGTTATGGCAATAATTCCCGGTGCACAATTTCCGGTTTCTTCTCGATTTGCATTTCCAGTTGTACTTGCACTAATTGTTTGGCTTGTTTACATGTTCTTAGGAATGAAAAATCAAGGAGTAGTTGGTTATTTCAAAAACATTGCATTTCCACCAGGAATGCCGATTGGGATTTATCCATTATTGACTCCTATTGAATTGCTTTCCACAATCATCATCAGACCTGTAACTCTTGCCATTCGTTTATTTGCCAATATGTTTGCCGGACACTTACTTATTACCGTCTTTACAGTTTCTGCCTGGTACTTATTAAATCTGACAAATTTTGTTGGGTTTGTCTCAGTAATTGGTTACTTAGGATCTGTGGTTTCCTTTATTGTGACTATCGTTTTAACAGGATTTGAAATGTTTATCCAAGCACTACAAGCCTTTATCTTCACGTTGCTAACAGCTGTATTTATATCCAGTTCGTTGCACGCGGAGCACTAAAGAAAAAAGAATTCCTGCAACAAATAGTTGCTGGATAAAGAAAGAAAAGGAAAAGGGAAACATGAGCATCCTCGCGGAAATCTCTGGTTCACTTGGTTCGATCGGTTACGGTCTTGCCGCAATTGGTCCAGGTGTCGGTATCGGCATCATCTTCGGTAACGGTGTGCAAGCAATTGCTCGTCAACCTGAGGCTTACGGTGTTATTCGCCAAAACATGATTTTGGGTTTCGCACTTGCAGAAGCTTTAGCATTGATTGGTTTCGTTGCACCATTCGTTTTCGGCGCATAACTAACAACCAAAAACTGGAGTGTGAATATGAACTGGATCCTCGCAGCTGAGGGTGCAGAAAGCGGTAGCAATGTTTTGCTACCACCAACCTATGAGTTAATCATTGGTTCTATTGCTTTCTTTGTGATCTTCTTTGCTCTTTCTAAGTTTGCATTGCCAAACATTAAAAAGACTTTGGAAGCTCGCACTGAATCAATTGAAGGTGGCATTGCCAAAGCTGAGAAACTACAACAAGAAGCATCAACAACTCTTGCGCAATATCGCCAACAGTTATCTGATGCTAGAAGCGAAGCTGCAAAGATTCGCTCTGCTGCAGAAACTGAGCGCACTAATTTAATTAGCGAAGCTCGTAATGAAGCTCAAGTTGTGGCCCAAACTGTAACTCAACAAGCAAATGCTCAAATCGAAGCTGAAAAATCTAAGGCGGTTAATGAATTACGCCTTGATGTTTCTAAATTAGCTATCGATCTAGCAAGCAAAATTGTAGGAGCCTCATTGCAAGATGATGCTCGCGCTAAGGCAGTAATTGATCAATTCATCAAAGATCTTGAAGCTGCTGGAGGTAAACGCTAAATGTTAGGTGCCAGCAAAAACGCTTATCAGTCATTAATCAAACTTGTTGATTCAAATAAGAATCTGCATACTTTTGAAAATGGCGAAAGTATTCTTTTGTTGGCCGATGCCATCTCCGCAAGCAAAACTCTTTTAACCACACTGACTGATTCAGGAATTTCACCTGAAGCAAGAGCAGGTGTTGCTAAAGATGTTTTGTCTAAGAGTGGTTCAAACGATGCAGTTTCATTAGTTTCTGAAGCTGTCAAAATGCGTTGGAGTCAAACCCAAGATTTAGTTCAAGGCTTGGAAGCAAGTGGAGCTAGAGCACTATTTGCAGCAAGTGAAGTGAAAAATGAACTAGATCGAGTAGAAGATGAAGTATTTGCATTTGAGCGAGCAATAGCTGCAAGCGGGGAACTTGAACTATTACTTGCTGATCCAAATATGACAACTTCTGCTAGAAATAGTGTGATTAATGATTTAGTAGGAAAAACATTTAGTGCTACCTCTATTTTGTTGGTTAATCACGCCATAAGTCATCGACATGGAAGATCAATTACTTCTTCTTTAGGTGACTTACAAAAATTAGCTGCAGCAAGACGTGGTCGAGTCTTAGCTGAAGTAACAAGTGCAATTGCATTAACTGTTGACCAAGAACAAAGACTCACAACCGCATTGACTGCAATTTATAAGCAGGATGTGCAAGTCCAAGTTGTGATTGATAAAAAAGTTATCGGTGGAGTAGCTGTTCGTGTTGGCGATGAAGTTATCGATGGCACAGTGGCAAACCGTTTAGCTCAAGTAAAACGCCAGCTCGCTGGCTAAAACCAAAAACTTCCTGCTGTTGCAAAGTTTGCAAGAGCAGATTAAAGAAAAAGTAGAAAGGCAGTATCAAAGATGACTGAACTCCAGATCAAACCTGAAGATATCCGGAGTGCAATCGAGCGCAACGTTGCCAATTTCAATCCGAAGACTTCTAAGGATGAAGTAGGACGTGTAGCCGAAACCGGTGACGGTATTGCCCGCGTTGAAGGTTTGCCATCAGCAATGACAAGTGAATTACTTGAATTTGAAGGTGGACTATTAGGTGTAGCTCTTAACTTAGATGTTTCAGAAATCGGTGCTGTTCTTTTAGGAGATCCTTCAGGTATCCAAGAAGGACAAGAAGTAAGAAGAACTGGTCGCGTATTAGAAGTACCAGTGGGAGATGCGTTCTTAGGTCGAACTGTTGATCCACTTGGAAATCCAATTGATGGTTTAGGTGCAATCAAAGCAAGTGCACAACGTGCACTTGAATTACAAGCACCAACAGTTGTGGAACGCCAACCAGTTAAAGAGCCACTTGAATTTGGTATCAAAGCAGTAGATGCAATGACAGCAGTGGGCCGTGGTCAACGCCAATTAATCATTGGTGATCGTGGAACGGGTAAAACTGCATTAGCAATTGATGCGATCATTAACCAAAAACAAAACTGGCAATCAGGAGATCCTAAAAAACAAGTTCGCTGCATTTATGTAGCAATTGGTCAAAAAGGTTCAACCATTGCATCAGTTAGAGCAACTTTAGAAAAATATGGTGCATTGGAATACACCACAATTGTTGCAGCAACTGCATCTGATCCTGCAGGTTTTAAATTCATTGCACCTTATGCAGGTTCTGCAATTGGTCAACACTGGATGTATGAAGGAAAACCAGCCTTAATTGTGTTTGACGATTTAACAAAACAAGCAGAGGCATATCGTGCGGTATCTCTCTTGCTACGTCGTCCACCAGGTCGCGAAGCTTATCCAGGAGACGTGTTCTATTTGCACTCACGTTTGTTGGAACGTTGTGCAAAATTATCCAACGAATTAGGTGGCGGTTCATTAACTGGTTTACCAATTATTGAAACCAAAGCTAATGACGTTTCTGCATATATTCCAACCAACGTTATTTCTATTACTGACGGACAAATCTTTCTTGAAACAGATTTGTTCAACTCAGGAATTAGACCAGCTATCAACGTAGGTATTTCAGTTTCACGTGTAGGTGGATCTGCTCAACCAAAAGCCATGAAAAAAGTTGCTGGACGTCTTCGTCTTGACTTAGCGCAATTTAGAGAATTAGAAGCATTTGCTGCTTTTGGTTCTGATCTTGACGCTGCTTCAAAATCACAACTAGAACGAGGATCTCGTTTAGTCCAATTGCTAATTCAAGGTCAATACGCTCCACTTCCTATGGAAAAAGCAGTTGCATCCCTATGGGCAGGAACAACAGGAAATCTTGATGATGTTCCTGTGGAAGATATTGGTCGCTTTGAAGTTGAATTCCACAACTATCTAGATCGCGAACATGCTTCTACATTGGCAGCAATTAGAGACACACGTGATTTAACAGATGAAAACATCGAAGAAATCAAAAAAGGTATCAACAACTTCAAGAAGCAATTTGTGAAAGCAAATGGTCAACCACTTTTAGTTGATGCAAATGTTGATCCATTAGCTGTTGAAGATGTTGAACAAGCCCAAATCAAAGTTCAGAAAAGAGCTTAAAGGTTAATCATGGGTGCCCAATTACGCGTATTTAGAAGACGCATTCGCTCGGTTCAAGCGACCAAGAAGATCACTAGAGCAATGGAATTAATTGCTTCAAGTCGAATCATCAAGGCGCAAAACCAAGTGGCTGCGGCATCTCCATATGCAACGGCTCTTTACAAAGCTGTCTCATTGGCTGCCTCAAATGCTCGCGGAAATCATCCTTTGTTGTTAAACAAAAAAGATGGCAAACGCGCAGCAGTTTTGTTAATCACAGCTGATCGTGGTCTTGCCGGAGCTTATTCTGCAAATATTTTGCGTGAAGGTGAAAGATTAACTGAATTATTGCGCGATGAACAGGGTAAAGAAGTTATTCCATTCATTGTGGGCAGAAAAGGTGTTGGCTACTACAAATTCCGTAACCGTGAAGTTGCAGCAAGCTGGACTGGAATAACAGATAGACCAACTTATGATGATGCTCGCGAAATTGCTAAAGCATTATTAGAAATCTTTTTGAAAGAAGAAGCACAAGGTGGTGTTGATGAAATTCAAATCATTTACACCCGCTTTGTAAACAGAATTTCTCAAGTTCCAGTGGTGCAAAGAATTGTGCCTTTGGAAGTTGTAGAAGAACTAGTTCAATCATCACCAAAGATGACCGAAGTTGATACACACAAACCAACTTTGCCTCTTTATGATTTCGAGCCATCACCAGATGCTGTGCTCGATGAACTATTACCTAAATACATCGAATACTTGGTGTATGCAGGTTTGTTGCAAGCAGCAGCTTCAGAACATGCTGCAAGACAACGAGCAATGAAATCAGCAACTGAAAATGCTGAAGATCTAATCAAGAGTTTGACCCGTCGCGCTAACCAAGCACGTCAGGCCGAAATTACCCAGGAAATTAGTGAAATCGTCGGTGGCGCCGACTCACTAAAGACCGCCAATTAGGAGAAAACAAAAAATGAGTAGCACAACAGATACAAAGAATGTAACCGGAAGAGTTGCACGCGTTACTGGTCCCGTTGTTGACGTGGAATTTCCAGTAGATGCGATACCTGAATTGTTTTTTGCCCTTAATGTCGATGTGACATTGCCAGGAGCAGAAACCAGAACATTAACTTTAGAAGTTGCTCAACACATTGGTGATGGAATGGTTCGCGCTATTTCCATGCAACCAACAGATGGTTTGATTCGCGGCGCCACCGTGAAATCAACCGGTTCTCCAATTTCTGTTCCTGTGGGCGATGTAACTCTTGGTCACGTTTGGAACACTCTGGGTAAACCACTTGATGTTGAAGAATCAACATTAAAAATTACAGAACGTTGGCCAATTCATCGTCAACCACCTAAGTTTGACGAGCTTGAACCAAAAACTGAAATGTTTGTTACCGGTATCAAAGTTATTGATCTTTTAACACCATATGTAAAAGGTGGAAAGATTGGTTTGTTTGGTGGTGCAGGTGTAGGAAAAACTGTTTTGATTCAGGAAATGATTTATCGTGTTTCTGAAAACTTCGGTGGAGTATCTGTATTTGCCGGTGTTGGAGAAAGAACACGTGAAGGTAACGACTTATTCCTTGAAATGACTGAATCTGGAGTTATTAACAAAACTTCACTCGTGTTTGGTCAAATGGATGAGCCACCTGGCACTCGTATGAGAGTTGCTCTGTCAGCTCTAACTATGGCTGAATATTTCCGTGATGTACAAAACCAAGACGTTTTGTTATTCATTGACAATATTTTCCGTTTTACTCAAGCAGGTTCAGAAGTTTCCACATTGTTGGGACGTATGCCTTCTGCTGTGGGATATCAGCCAACACTTGCTGATGAGATGGGTCAATTGCAAGAACGTATTACTTCAACTCGTGGTAACTCAATTACCTCGATGCAAGCAATTTATGTTCCAGCAGACGACATCACAGATCCAGCACCTCACACCACGTTTGCGCATTTGGATGCAACCACAGTGTTAAGCCGTCCAATTTCCGAACTTGGAATTTATCCAGCTGTGGATCCTCTTGATTCAACATCTCGTATTCTTTCTCCACTTTATTTGGGTGAAGAACATTACGCGGTTGCTCAAAGAGTTAAAGAAGTTCTACAAAGATACAAAGATTTGCAAGACATCATTGCAATTCTTGGTATTGATGAACTAAGTGAAGAAGATCGAGTGTTGGTAGGTCGTGCTCGAAGAATTCAAAGATTCTTGTCACAAAACATGTTCGTGGCAGAAGCCTTCACTGGTCAAGCAGGATCTTTTGTTCCGTTGGAAGAAACCATTGCATCATTTAGAGCATTAACTAATGGTGATTATGACCATCTTCCAGAACAAGCATTCTTCATGGCAGGAAATATTGAAGATGTGGAAAAGAACGCTGCAAAATTGGCAGGAAAGTAACTAACTAATGCCACTAAAAGTTGAAGTTGTTGCAACTGACGGACAAGTTTGGTCAGGTGAAGCAAGCACGGTTGTTTTGCGAACTAAATCAGGTGAAATTGGTTTACTTCCAGGACATGCACCATTGCTTGCTTCACTTTCTGATGGTCCAATAACAATCAGACCTGTAGAAGGCTCTGAAATAAAAGCAGCAGCTCATGGTGGATTTGTAATTGTTGATAGCAATAACGTCATTGTGTTGGCAGAAACCGCAGAATTAGCGAGTGAAATTGATGTTAAACGCGCTCAAAAAGCAAAAGATGAAGCAGAAAAATCTGGCGATAAAGAAGCACTGAAAAGAGCAGAGTCAAGACTATCTATTGCAGTAGGTTAGATACTAGATATTCCATCAAAGGAGATTTAGATGTCTAAGCAAGTTCAAACTAAATTAGTGGTAAATACAAGAAAAAGAAATAGGGCCACAACTTTCTTTCGTCCCGTCTTAATAATTCCAATCTTGATTTTTATCAGTACTTTCACTTCAAGTAATTCAGGGGCAATGAGCATTTCATTCACTTTGGCAGTTCCAGTGCTTTTGGCTTTGGTATTTAGAAATATTTATCCAAGCTACATTTATGGTTTTAATCAATCATTTTTAGAACTGCAAAATAGAATCTCTCTCTATGCACTTTATTTGACTGATGATTTTCCATCAATTGAAAAAAGCAAAAATGTAACAATAACTTTACCTGATGTAAAAGGTGGTAAAGCACTAAATAGATGGCTGCCTCTGGTCAAATGGTTCTTGGCTATTCCTCTTTATATTGTGGGAGCAGCATATTTAATTGTGACAATTATTTATACGATCATTGCCTGGTTTAACATTTTGTTTACAGGTAAATATCCAAAATTTGCCATAAATTTTGTAGTTGGCACAATTCAATTTTGGAATAGAGTCACAGGTTATGCCTTCATTTTGGTAACTGATGAATATCCATCATTTTCATTAAAGGCAACTAAGTAAGAGATTTACTAATAGGAACCTACTTATAAAAGTAGGTTCCTATTTACATTTCTACGCGTTTAACGTTGGCGCCAAGTCCTGTTAGATTTTCCACAAAATTTGAATAACCTCGATCAACGTGGTGAACCTCTGTTACATAGGTGACGTCATCTGCAACCAAACCTGCCAACACTAAAGAAGCTCCGGCTCTAACATCTGTTCCTTCAACAGGAGCACCTGACAATTGCTCTTTGCCACGAACTAAACAATGATGCCCATTGATTTTTACATCCGCACCAAGTCTTGCTAGTTCGTTAACAAATCTAAATCTTGCTTCAAAAAGATTCTCGGTAACCATTGATGAACCATTGGCAATTGAATTAAGAGCAATCATTTGTGGTTGCAAATCTGTAGGAAATCCTGGGTAGGGAAGGGTGACAATGTCTACTGCTTTTGGTCTGGTGTCCATGGAAACATTTAGTCGATCTTCAACCGATTTAATTTCTGCTCCGGTATCACGCAATTTTTCTAACACTAAATCCATATCACTTGGTTTAACTCCATGAATTGTTATGTCACCTTGAGTCATGATTGCTGCGATCGCCCAAGTTCCTGCCACAATTCGATCAGGAACAACATGATGTGTTGTGGGATTAAGTTTTTCTACTCCAGTAATTTCTAAAACACTTGAACCAATTCCATTTATCTTGGCACCCATTTTTACCAACATGTTGCAAAGGTCAACAATTTCTGGTTCTCGTGCAACGTTGTCAATATTTGAGTTTCCTTTAGCTAACACGGCCGCCATTACCACATTTTCTGTTGCACCCACACTGGGAAAATCAAGTGCAATATTGGCTCCTTGTAATCCATTTTCTGCTCTAACAATTAAGTAACCATGTTCTGAATGAACATGACAACCTAATTTTTCTAAACCTTGCATGTGTATATCTAGACCACGAGAGCCAATTGCATCTCCACCAGGAAGAGCAATGTCTGCTTCACCGCATCTTGCAACAAGTGGTCCAAGCACTGAAATTGAAGCACGCATTTTTCTTACTAAGTCGTAATCTGCTTTGTGACCAATTTTTGCTGGCACATCAATTGTGACTGTGGCAGTTGAAAGATTGTGTTCTACTTTGCAGCCAAGTCTTCTCAGAAGTTCAGCCATTATTTCAACATCTAATATTTCTGGGACGTTTGTTAAAGTTGTTAATCCTTCTGCCATGACAGAAGCAGCCATTAGTTTTAAAACGCTATTTTTTGCACCAGGAACACGTACTTCTCCCTTTAAGGGACCTGAGCGTTCAACTCTAAAAGCTTCCATGACTCACCAGAGTACCCAACCAAAGTGTGCAAACACCAATTCACACATAGGCTCTACTCATGGTTAATCTCACTCGCATCTACACCAGAACAGGTGATGACGGAACTACTGCTTTGGGAGATATGTCCCGGGCATTAAAAACAGATTTAAGACTTGAAGCTTATGCCGATGTTGATGAAGCAAATTCGTCAATTGGTGTAGCCATTGCGATGGGAAATCTTGATAAAGATGTCAAAGATTTATTAATTAGAGTACAAAATGATTTGTTTGACGTAGGTGCTGATTTAGCCACACCTGTTGGTAAAAAAAATGACATGCCACAATTGAGAGTTTTACCTGGTTATGTTGATGAATTAGAAAAAGCGATTGATCATTTTAATTCTTTCTTACAACCTTTAAGTTCCTTTATTCTTCCAGGAGGAACACCTGGAGCAGCACTTTTGCATGTAGCAAGAACAGTTGTACGCAGAGCTGAGAGATCAACTTGGACTGCGTTTACTGCACACAAAATTGTTATGACAGAAACTCCGGCAAGATATCTAAATAGACTTTCTGATTTATTATTTGTGTTAGCTCGTTACAGCAATCGTGAACAAGGTGATGTGTTATGGGTTCCTGGAGCTAACAGATAATTTAAACTCGACCGCGTATTAAATTTCTTGCTTTAGTTTCATCTTTTGGCCAAACCATAAGTTGTGGGCCTTCAAGAGTAAATGCCAAAGTTGCTTTGATGTTATTGGCAATTAATTCCTGACGAAGTTTTTCACCTTCTGCATAATTCGCAGGATTTCCAATTGGAACTAAAACACCATAATCATCTTTAAAGCTTGCTTTAGTTGGTCTTTCAATAAGAGAAGTTTTTTTAGGACTATAAGCCCAACGCAAAAACATTATTAATACAAATAATCCAAATCCCACCAGTAACGGCACGGTCAAATAAGTGGTGCTGCCCCAAGTCATCATGACAGCCATTGTTGCGCATATTTAGCCATCCGGCATCATCAAGTTATGCGTTTATTGGTTGCCACCTGCACGGTTGACTACGTAGGAAGGCTTACAGCCCATTTACCTGAAGCAACTCGATTGATTCTTTTTAAAGCTGATGGGTCAGTTTCTATTCACGCCGATGACCGCGCATACAAACCACTTAATTGGATGAGTCCACCGTGTTTTACAACTGAAACTAATGAAACTGACAAGAAAATAATTACGGTTGAAAATAAAGCTGGGGAAAGATTAGTAATAACAGTTAGTCAAGTAATTCATAACTCAATTCATCAATTAGGAATAGATCCAGGTTTAGTAAAAGATGGGGTAGAAGCTCATTTGCAAGAATTACTTGCTGAACATGTTGAAACATTTGGCAAAAATTGGCAATTAGTAAGACGTGAATATCCAACAGCAATTGGTCCTGTTGATTTGCTTTGTAAAGATGAATTTGGAAAAACTGTTGCTGTAGAAATAAAAAGACGTGGAGATATTGACGGAGTTGAGCAGCTAACTCGATATTTAGAATTACTCAACCGCGATGGGTTAATTGCACCAGTTAGTGGAGTATTTGCGGCTCAGGACATCAAACCACAAGCAAAAGTTTTAGCAGAAGATAGAGGGATTCGCTGCGTTGTGGTTGATTACGATGCACTTCGCGGTTTAGATCGCAAAGATGAAAGATTGTTCTAGAATATAAAAATGCCTAGAAGAAATAGACCAAAGAATTCCAAAAAAGAAGAAACCGAAGAATTTAACGTCGATCGTCTTTTAGGAATACAAAGAAGTGAAAATTGGTCAGATGGTGATTGGATTGTTCGAAGAGTTACAGGTTCAGCTGCCACAAAGCCTTATCGCTGCCCCGGTTGTGACCAAGAAATAAAACCAGCCACTCCTCATACCGTTGCCTACGTTGTGGGCGAATTGGAAGATCGACGTCATTGGCATACACCTTGTTGGAATAGTGATCGAAAGAAACACAAAAGAGATTTAGATGACTGAAATAGTTGCCAATAGCGTTTTACCCGCTAAAAGAGAACTAATTAATTTAACAACTTCTGATGGAGAGAATTTAGTTGGTGAATTGGCTTCACCAATTGGTAGAGAAGCAATTGCCACAATTATTACTGTTCATCCACTTCCTACACATGGTGGAAACACAGATAGTCATGTGTATCGCAAGATGTCATGGAGATTGCCGGCGTTAGCTGGATTTAATGTTTTGAGATTTAATACTCGAGGAACTTGTAGCAAATTAGGAACTAGCACGGGCACATTTGATTCATCCAATAATGAAGGAAAAGATTTACTAGCAGCTATTAAATATGTTGAAGAAAATAATTTAGGTAAGCCTTACGTTGTGGGATGGTCATTTGGAACTGATGTAACACTTCGACATGCATTTGATCAAGATTTAAGTGGAGTAATCCTTCTTTCTCCACCTCTAAGATTTACCACACCGGAAGAGCTAGCAAGATGGAAAGAT
>JBJOKB010000085.1:0-8853 GCA_046046315.1 Actinomycetota bacterium
ACATTGGTTTCACCGGTTCCATCAAGATCGATTTCTACAAGTACGTCGCTTTCTTTCGTAGTACGAGCTACACGCCCTTTTCTACTCACGACCTACTCCTTCAAATTGTTGTTGCATCTAATTATTGTTCATCAATCTTTTATTCGAGACGTCGGTCAAGGTGTTTCGAATCTAATATCTACAGCTTGGGCATGCGCCGGTAAATCTTCTGCATGGGCAAGTGTTCTAATTTTATCTGAAGAGTCTTTTAATGCTTGTTCTGAATAATTTATGTAATGAACTCCTCTTAAAAACGTTTGAACTGATAAACCAGATGAATGACATGCGCAACCACCTGTTGGTAAGACGTGGTTGCTTCCAGCTAAATAATCACCCAAGGAAACTGGTGCATAAGGTCCTACAAAAATGGCTCCTGCATTTTTGACCTTGTTAGCTACTTCTGCTGCATTCTGAGTGTGAATTTCTAAATGTTCGGCAGCATACTGATCAATTACTGCTAAACCTTGGTTTATATCTTTTACTATCACGATCGCACTTTGAGATCCGGCCAAAGCTGCTTTTATTCTTTCAGAATGTTTTGTTTGCGGAACCTGAATGGCTAATTCTTTTTCTACATCATTTGCAAGTGTTTCAGAAGTTGTAACTAATACACTAGCGGCAATTATGTCGTGTTCTGCTTGACTGATTAGATCTGAAGCAATCCATGACGCTTTACCAGATTCATCTGCCAAAATTGCAATTTCAGTTGGACCTGCCTCGCTATCGATTCCGATTATTCCACGTAAAATTCTTTTAGCTGCTGTTACATAAATGTTTCCAGGTCCAGTAACGATATTCACTGGTTCACAAGTTTTTGTTCCATACGCAAACATTGCTATAGCTTGGGCGCCACCTGCAGAGTAAATTTCGGTGATTCCTAATATTTTGCAAGCAGCCAGAATAGTTTTATTTGGCCAGCCCCCATTTTCTTTTTGGGCAGGACTGGTGACTGCAATAGATTTAACACCCGCTATTTGTGCAGGCACAACATTCATAACGACACTTGATGGATAAACCGCATTTCCACCTGGAACATATAAACCAACTCTTTCAACAGGTAACCAACGTTCACTCACCGTGCCGCCTGTGACAACTTGGGTTTTTGACTCTTCTCGGATTTGTGATCGGTGAACTATTTGACTTCTCTTTATAGATTCTTTTAAAGCATCAATAACGTCTGGTGGCATTTCGTTAAATGCTTGATCGATTACCTCTTGCGGAACTCTTAAACTTGCTGGTTTTACTCCGTCAAGTTTTTCCGTCCAGGAGATTATGGCTTGATCGCCATTTTGTTTAACATCTTCAATAATGGGTTTGACAACATTAAGCACTGAATCGATATCAATCTGAGCACGTTGCACCACGGGGCGAGGTAATTTCTCGACTTTTCGTAAATCAACGCGGGCAATCATATTCTTAATTCTACGGGATGCTTACTTTTAATTCTTGTCATATTCTTGTCTCATGAGAGATGAAGAATCAGGTTTGAAAATGTTGCCAATTTTTCCTCTCAATACTGTTTTAATGCCGCATCAATTAATGCCTCTACATATTTTTGAAAACAGATACAAGCGACTAATGTCAGATCTTCTAGCTCTGCCCGAGCCTGAGCAGCGCTTTGGAATTGTTTCAATCGTTAAAGGTTCTGAAACTAATGAGGATCTTCCAACAATTGCTGAAATTGGAACTATGGCAGTGTTGCGAAAAACCACAGCCAACCCTGATGGAACTTTTGAAATTATGGTCATTGGCGGGGAGAGATTTGATATTAAATCCATCAATATTAGTAAGGCTCCTTACTTAATTGGAGAAGTCAAAGAAAGAAAAGAAACTACGATTAATTTTGATCAGGCAACAATTACTTTGGCGAAAGAAAAATGTGCTGACTTTATGATGATGGTTGATGCGGACAACGATAATGCAGCAAATGACCTTCCAAATGATCCCTCAGCGTTGAGTTTTCTAATTGCAGGATTACTGCCGTTAACTTCATTTGAGCAACAGAATTTATTAAACATTGATGATGCAAATCTTAGGCTCAAATCTGTTATGAAAATCATCAACAGAGAAACTATATTGATGCAGGAAATTCCAAGTGTGCCAGCACCATTTTTAACTCGAGTAGCAATTAGTCCGAATTAAGCAACAGCACTTGGGCCAAGTAAGGCTTTTAATTCGCCAAATAAAGCTGAAGTTGGATCAACTCTAAGTTTTTCGTCAATTTTCATAACTGTTGTTTTTTCTCCATTACTTAAATGCAAATGAACTTCAACCGTTCCCGGATGCGTTTGCAGCACAGATTTAATGGAATCAACAACCGGTGGAGTGCAACTTGCTAGAGGTAACTTAACTACAACAGGACCTGTTCTTTGTTTATTCAAATCAGGAACTGAAAACTCCAGGGCAACTAGTTTTGGACTTTCTTCTTCTCGTGCATCAATTTTTGCTTTGACCGCCAAAATGGCATCGTCGTGAATTAATCCAGAAACATTAGCGTAGGTTTGCGAGAACACCATTAAATCAACTGCACCAGCTAAATCTTCTAAAGTAACAATTGCCCATGAAGCACCTTGTTTAGTTACTTTTCGTTGAATATTTGTCACCAAACCTGCCACAGTCACAATTTCGCCATCATTTTTATTTCCATGTGTTATCTCTGCCATTGAGGTATCGGAAAATCTATTTAACAAGTGTTCAATGCCTAAGAGTGGATGATCGCTCACATAAAGTCCGAGCATTTCTCTTTCAAAATTTAGTAAAACAGCTTTATCCCATTCACTATTAGGAATAGTAATTTCTGCACCTGTAATGGATACTGTTTCACCTGCTGCTGATCCAAATAAGTCGTATTGACCAATTGATTCAGCACGTTTTGATTCACTTGCGCTATCTACTGCTTCAAGATGAATACTCAAAAGACCTTTTCTAGAGTGGCCCATGGAATCAAATGCTCCTGCTTTAATTAAAGCTTCAATTACTCGCTTACTGCACACTGCTGGATCTACCTTCTTTAAAAAGTCAAAGAAATCTGTGAAACGATTATTTTTTTCTCGCGAAGTAATCAATGCTTCAACAACGTTCTCTCCAACATTCTTGATTGCTGATAATCCAAATCGAATATCATTTCCCACTGGTGCAAATTCACTTAAAGATTCATTTACATCAGGAGGCAAAACTTTAATTCCCATACGTCGACATTCATTTAAATAAATTGCCAATTTATCTCGATCGTCTTTAACACTTGACAACAAAGCCGCCATATATTCGGCCGGAAAATTAGCCTTTAAATAGGCCGTCCAGTATGAAACAAGTCCATAGCCTGCGGTGTGAGCCCGGTTAAATGCATAATCGGAAAATGGGACCAGAGTTTCCCATAGAGTTTTAATGGAATCTTCACTGTATTTATTTGCTCTCATTCCATCTCTAAATGGAACAAATTCTTTATCAAGAATTTCCTTCTTTTTCTTACCCATTGCTCTACGCAACAAATCGGCTTTACCCAGTGAATATCCTGCAACTTTTTGAGCGATTGCCATTACTTGCTCTTGATAAACGATCAAGCCGTAGGTATCAGACAAAATTTCATCCAATGGCTCAGCTAATTCTTCATGAATTGGTTTTACTTGAGTTCTTTTATTTTTTCGATCCGCATAATCATTATGAGCATTAACTCCCATTGGTCCTGGGCGATACAGGGCAAGCACGGCCGAGATATGTTCAAAATTATCCGGTTGCATAGAGCGAAGTAGTGCTCTCATAGGAGCCCCATCAAGTTGAAACACTCCGAGAGTGTCTCCCCTACTTAATAATTCATAGGTAGGTTTGTCATTTAGTTCTAATTCTTCCAAACTAAATTCGATATTTTTATTTCGCTTAATGTGAGACAGGCAATCATCTAAAACAGTTAAGTTTCTTAAACCTAAGAAATCCATCTTTAAAAGACCCAAAGATTCACAAGCACCCATATCAAATTGAGTGATAATCGCACCGTCTTGTTCACGTTTCCAAAGTGGTACAACATCTATTAAGGGCTCGCGACACAAAATTACACCTGCAGCATGCACACCTGGTTGTCTTCTTAAACCTTCCAAGCCTCGCGCTGTGTCAACAATTCTTTGAGCATCTGGATCCGTCTTATAAAGACTTCTGAATTCATTTGCTTCTTTATAACGCTCGTCACCTTTATCAAATATGGAAGCCAACGACATATCTTTACCAACAACAGGTGGTGGAATTAATTTTGTAATTTTGTCAGATACTGCAAATGGGTAACCCAAAACTCGTGCTGAATCCTTAATAGCAGCTTTTGCCTTAATTGTTCCATAGGTGATGATTTGAGAAACGTGATCTGACCCGTATTTAGTTGTGGCATAACGAATCATGTCCGATCGTCTTTTTTCATCAAAGTCAATATCAATATCAGGAAGTGAAATTCGTTCAGGATTTAAGAATCTTTCAAACAGTAAACCATGTTTAAGAGGATCTAATTCTGTAATTCCTAAAGCAAAAGCAATTACTGATCCTCCAGCTGATCCTCGACCTGGCCCAACTCTGATGCCATTTTCTTTGGCATAGCGCACAAGATCTGCTACCACAAGAAAATAACTTGGAAAACCCATTTGATTAATAACGTTTATTTCATATTCAGCTTGTTTTTGATGAGATTCTGGAATTTGATTTTTGAATCTTTTCGCAAGTCCTACTTGAACTTCTTTAGCAAGCCAACTTTGCTCGGTTTCACCTTTTGGTACATCAAAACTAGGCATGAGATTTGCGCCTTCAGTAAATTTCACATCACAGCGCTCAGCAATTAATAATGTGTTATCGCAAGCCTCTGGGAAATCTTTCCAGATTTCACGCATCTCAGCAGGTGATTTCAAATAGAAATCTTGCGCATCAAATTTAAATCTATTTGGATCACTCATGGTGGTTCGAGTGCCGACGCAAAGCAAAACCTCATGCGCAGAAGCATCAGCGGCATAGGTGTAGTGCAAGTCATTTGTGGCGACTAAGGGAATGTTTAAATCTTTGGCTATTTTTAAAAGTGCTGGCCTGGTTTTTCTTTCAATTTCTAAACCATGATCCATGAGTTCACAAAAATAGTTTTCTTTCCCAAAAACTTCCTGCATAGATGCTGCTACTTCACGGGCTTTTTTCTCATCCCCTGCTTGAAGCCACCTATTTACTTCCCCAGAGGGACAACCGGTGGTAGCAATAAGTCCTTTGCCATATTTTTCAAATAACTCATAATCAAATCTTGGTTTGTAGTAATAACCTTCAATGCTTGAAAGTGATGAAATTCTAAATAAGTTATGCATTGCTTCTGTGGTTGTAGCCCACATTGTGATGTGAGTGTAGGGAGATTTACCACGCCCAAATTCTTGATCTTCACTTTTTGAATTTCCACCAAAATCCAGCATCTCTCTAGATTTTCGACCATTTGGTGCGTAATAACCTTCAATACCAATAATTGGTTTTACACCTTGATCTTTAGCATTCTTATAAAAATCGAAAGCGCCGTACAAATTTCCATGATCAGTAATCGCAATTGCTGGCATTCCTAATCTTTTTGTTTCCGTCATCAATGGATTTAATCGAGCAGCTCCATCAAGCATTGAATATTCAGTATGAACGTGAAGATGAACGAAAGAATCTCGATTGGACATGACTATCTAAAGGTCCTTTCGACTTTGGAATACAAAGGGGAAGATTTGTATTACTAATTTATGACTAACTTCTGACAATTTTACTTATAAGCCTCGGCGATGCGAGTCAGACTTAACTTGAGGTCTTCAGGATAAGCAGAGTTAAATGTCACGTCTTGCCCTGTCTTGGGGTGACGAAATGTTAACTGTGTGGCGTGTAACCACTGGCGTTGCAATTCGAGTTTGGCGGCAAGTTTGGGATCTGCTCCATACATCGAATCTCCAACACAAGGATGCTTAATCGCAGCCATGTGGACTCGGATCTGATGAGTTCGGCCAGTTTCCAATTCGATTTTTAAAAGAGAGGCTCCAGCAAAAGCTTCAATCGTTTCATAATGTGTGACGCTATCTTTTCCGCCATTTACAACAGCGTATTTGTAATTTTCTTGAGGATGTCTATCAATTGGTGCATCAATTGTTCCCTTTGAAGGATCAGGATGACCTTGCACTAATGCGTGATAAATCTTTTTAACCGTTCTATCTCTGAATTGATTTTTTAAGCTTTCATACGCCATTTCACTTTTTGCAATAACCATCACACCACTTGTTCCAACGTCTAAGCGATGCACGATTCCTTGTCTTTCTGGAGCACCACTGGTTGAAATTCTGTGGCCAAGAGCAGCAATAGAAGCAGTTACCGTTGGACCTTCCCAACCTGGACTTGGATGAACTGCTACCCCAACTGGTTTATCAATTACCACCACATCTTCATCAGCAAAAAGTATAGGAATATTTGTTACCTGATCAGCAGGATTAATTGCTGCTTTAACTATTGGGTTATAAACAATTTTATCGCCTGGAATCACCCGATGAGACTTTAAAGCTAATTTGCCATTAACTAAAACTGATCCAGCATCAATATCTGCGGCAACTTTAGTTCGTGAAAGTTCAAATGTTGAAGACAGTAAAGCATCTATTCTGATCCCATCTTGTGATTCGTCAACGATTAATGAATACTCGCTCATTTCTTTTCACTTCTTTGATATGGATCTTTACCTAATAAAGTCATAACAGCGATAACAACGGCTGAAATACTTACTCCCATGTCAGCAATATTAAAAATAGCCCAGTAAGGAATTTGAATGAAGTCAACAACAGCACCTCTGAAAACTCCGGGTGCTCTAAAGAGTCGATCAATTAAGTTTCCTATTGCTCCACCAAGCATCGCTCCCAGACAGATTGCCCAACTTAATCTGACCACTTTCTTACCTGTTCTATATATATAGAAAGCAATTATGAAGGCCAATAAAGTAAAAACCCAAGTTGTGCTTGATCCCAAACTAAATGCTGCGCCAGAGTTTCTTATAAAAGTAAATTGCAACAAGGGGCCAGCTTTTTCCCCAAAGACTGCCGGAACTAAGACAATGCTGGGACGATTTTCCAGATAACGCACAGCTAAAAATTTGGTAAATAAATCTAGAGCGATAACGCCTATTGCTACCTTAAGCATTAATTCTTGTAAATGTGTGCGACTCTTCACCTAGCGAAGACTACGCGAATGAGGGTTCTCATAAACTACGAGTGCCCACTTTTTTCTTATTTATCGTTGAACAATGTTAGGAAGGTGTTCTAATCGTGTATCGCGAGGTACCTAATCGAATCAACCTTCCCGAAATGGAACACCAAGTCTTAGAGATGTGGGAAAAGGATGAAATTTTCCACAAATCTTTAAATCAAAGAGATCAAAAAAAGTCTTGGGTCTTCTATGAAGGACCGCCAACTGCAAATGGAAAACCTGGAGCACACCATGTTGAAGCTCGAGTATTCAAAGACGTCTTTCCAAGATTCAAAGCCATGCAAGGCTATTACGTTCCTCGCTACGCAGGATGGGATTGTCATGGACTTCCTGTTGAATTAGCAGTTGAAAAAGAATTAGGTTTTACAGGTAAAAACGATATTGAAAAATTTGGTGTAGCAGAATTTAATGCTAAATGTCGTGAATCAGTTTTAAGAAATGTAAGCGATTTCACTACCATGACTTCGCGCATGGGTTATTGGGTTGATTTTGACAAAGCTTATTGGACAATGAATCCAAGTTATATTGAATCTGTTTGGTGGTCGTTAAAAGAAATACATAAAAAAGGTTTACTAGTTTCCGATTATCGAGTCAGTCCATATTGTCCTCGATGTGGAACCGGATTATCTGATCACGAATTGGCTCTTGGATACGAAACAATCACAGATCAATCTGTTTATTTAAAGTTTCCTGTTCTGGATGGAGACGCATCAAAAAAATATAAGAACCTATCACTTTTGGTTTGGACCACAACGCCTTGGACAACTATAAGCAACACAGCTGCTGCAGTTGGTCCAAACATTGATTACTTGATTGCACAATTAGACGATGAACATTTTATTATTGCCAAAGAATTAGTTTCCCTATTGGGTGAAGATGCTCAAATTAAAGAGACAATAAAAGGGAAAAACTTAGAGGGAATTCACTACCAACCACCATTTGGAAAATCACTTTTTGAAGAGGATGCTCCTGAAGCACTGCACAGTGTTGTTTTAGCGGATTATGTAACAACCGAAGATGGAACAGGAATTGTTCATCAATCCCCTGCCTTTGGTGCAGAAGATTTACAAGTTTGTAGGAAATATGGACTACCTGTAGTCAATCCAGTTCAAGCAGATGGTCACTTTGCCCCTCATACACCTTTAGTTGCTGGACAATTCTTCAAAAAAGCTGACAAAGATATTGTTAAAGATTTAAAGAAACGTGAAATTCTATTTAAAGAATTAGCTTACGAACATCCTTACCCTCACTGCTGGAGATGCCACACTCCATTGATGTACTACGCCCAACCATCCTGGTACATCAGAACTACTCAAATCAAAGAAGCACTTTTACGCGAAAATGAAAAAACTAACTGGTTTCCTAACACAATCAAACATGGCAGATATGGAGATTGGTTAAATAACAATATTGATTGGGCATTATCTAGAAATAGATATTGGGGTACCCCCCTTCCAATTTGGATTTGTGACGATAAACACCAAACCGCAGTAGGTTCGTTAAAAGAATTAAGTGAATTGTCTGGAAAAGACGTCACTAATACTGATCCTCATCGTCCTTTTGTGGATGACATCACCATCACTTGTCCTGAAT
>JBJOKB010000118.1:0-2694 GCA_046046315.1 Actinomycetota bacterium
CATTTTAAATATTCAAAGGTGTAAATGAGAATAATATATTTTTTAATAAAAATATATTATTTTTTATAATTTTTGTAAAATAATTGTAACGAGTATAATAACTTAATTTGAATAAGCACTCTAATTCCCAATAGTTTCCCATTAGGGAGGACTGTATCTTAAGCCAGCTCAGATTGATTAGATCTTCTACACTGACCCATATCCGTTCAGTCTCTGACGCCCTACCATTTCCTATCATAGCGGATTTAGGTAGTAAGCATGCGGATTGCCCAATCTTTTTCATTATTACCATACCCAAGTTTATTACTCTTGGCCAGATAATTCTTTCGATATTATCCTTGGTAGAAAAAGCTTTAAGGGTTTCCCCGAACAACAAGATATGTTGCGATAATCTTTTATAATTATCACTAGCAGTTAGCTTTTTTATACGACAGCATAAATGGTTTTCCACAGCAAGAGGTCGTTTTGCTATGGCATACTGCTTTTCGGCCCTGGTTAAACAAATTCTTAAATTTGCTTCGTTAAGGCCACCCATTCCTGACATAATTCTTAGCCATTATGTCTCCAACAAGTTTCCCTATTGGATTGGACTGTATCTTAAGCCGACTCAGATTGATTAGATCTTCATAGTCGACCAACATCCGTTCAGTCTCTGACGCCCTACCATTTCCTATCATAGCGGATTTAGGTAGTAAGCATGCGGATTGCCCAATCTTTTCAACTATTACCGTACCAGAGTTTAATCTCTGCCACATAATTCTTTCGAAATTATGCTTGGTGTGAAAAGCTGTAAGGGGTTCCCCGAACAACAAGATGTTTTGCAAAATCAATGTTTTAAATGATTTCACTAGCTGTTGACATAATTTGTGAGTGTCTAAACATTTTTTCCAAAACCATTTCTCACTTAGTTTTGGTGTACAGCTTTTCAACGCACTAAGAATTTTTACGTTGTAATTGGTGGCATACACTCTCACCTTAGCAGTTTTTGTTCCTTCAACTGTAGCATTTGAGAGCACAAGTTGGAGTGTAGCGTTATCAATTCGAGAGAAATTGCATGTCCCACTTGGCTGGTGCTCTTCGGGTCTCAATGCGAAGGAATACACGTTAATACCTTCATCTGGGCAACGAGTGTGTGCTTGATAAGGTTGAACCCACGAGAAATAAGAACCTTCACGCTCAGAGAAGCGATCTTGTCCATTCAATTGCAACTTGGCAGTGACAACTGGATTTTGTCCCCAACAATGTAGATCCAAAGAGGTTTCAGCGAGGACAAATGTGCCAGCATCAGAGACAGTGGCATTTTGATTGTGTCCGGCGGCAGATAAATCTTTGAGTTGCTCCAAAATGGTGGCAGAAAGATCTCCATCAACGGCAGGAACAGCTGGACCGCCAAAATTAACTTCATTGTATGGTTCTCCGCCACTATGCCAGTATCCAGTGAAACCATCTGGAATATCATAATCCAAAGCACCAGCATCTTGGAATAATCCACGAGCGTCGATGTATGAACGACTATCAGCAGCAATAGAAGCAGGACCTCCGAAAGCATGGATAGCATTAGGAAGAGCATCGATAGCATCAGTGTAGTTAAAAGGTTGAGCACCCAAGATTTTGAATAACAAAGCATCACAAACAAGGGAAGAACAATAATCAACGTTTTGATCTGGTTGAACAACCCAAACTAATTCCTTAACAGGGTGATTAAAGTTCAATTTAATCTTATTGGAAGATGAACCGACAGATTCATCACCGGTGAATTGAAGTTGAGTAATCAAGTACTCGTGAGGATTTTGTGCGAATCTTCGGCGTTCATCAGTATCAAGGAAAACGTAGTCAACATACAAAGAAGCAGCAACCAAAGATTGATTGTAGGCAATGGCAGCAGGAACTGGACGACCTGGAGCATATTGGTTAGCTTTGTAAGCAGCGGAAGCAGCTTGACCATTGACAATGCCACCAGTTGGAGCTTCAAGAGAATTGCAACTCAAAGTAGTAACAGCCCATAAGCATTCATCAATTGGGCGAATATCTAAATTAATCTTAACTTCGTGATACTGCACATCACGATTTACCCCATCTTTCGATGTATTTATATTTCTGGGAATAGACTATATCTTAAGCCTCATCAAATTGATTAAATTATCATTTGAGACCCAAAACCGTTTAGTCGTTGAACCTTCCACATATCCTATCATAATGGAGTTAGTGGCTTGGCTGCGGATTATCTATTTCATTCATCATTACTGATGAAATCATATGTGGCATTTTTACCATATCTGAGGTTTTTATTCTCAGCCACTGCAAACTTTCGCTCACAGCTTGGTAGCCAATAAATTTTTTATTAGTAGCATTAAATCTAAAAACTGATATAAAATTATTAAAGTAATCATGTAGTAAAATATTGTTAGATTTTGACATATTATTTTTACTTTCAAGAGGTTGTAAGTTAGTCCAATGATAACATATTTTTATGTCATTTGGATTAGTAAAATCAAATTTAGATATAGGTAAAATATGATCTATATGCCATTCAGAACCCATGTTCTTCCAATTCATATTATCATTAAACCTATATTCTAACCATTTTTTAAAAAAATCTACATCACAGCCTAAAAAATTTGAATATTTATTTCTTTTAATTTCTCTGTTAAATTTACTTCGAAGTATTTCAGATATTTTAAAATTTAAATCTGT
>JBJOKB010000019.1:0-8554 GCA_046046315.1 Actinomycetota bacterium
TAATTAAATCCTGTTTCACACTTTTTAAATCTAACTCTTTTTGACCACAAAATACAAATTCTGCTAACCCTACAAAAGGTCTGATGTTTGCTTCATTAATTTGGGAGGTGTAAATCAAAGGCTGTTCATCATCGGTTCTAGATTTAAACCAATCTTTTGAGAAATTTAAATTATTTGAAACAACAGCCAGTCTGGGCTTTTTTGTCATTCTTAATTTTTTTCTTAATTCTTGATTTTGCTCACTAATTTTAATATTTAAATACGGAGCAGATTGCGCAGTCTTTGAACCAACTAAAATAACTTCACTTAATTGTCGAAGAAATCTAAATATTTGTTTATCAGATTCAGTTGTTAACGATAAGGTTTTCTGATTTTTGTCAGTAACTCCACCATCAAGAGTTTGAACCATGTTGGCTCGAATCCAAGGTTTATTTGGCCAAGGATAAAGGTCTTTTAATTCTGTGTCCGAAATTACTTTTTCAGGAGCAGGGGAGACTTGTAACATTGCTTAGATTTCTCCCGTTCAGGCAGTGTTGCTTCTTGTTAAATCCTAAACCACCGGAGTAACATCTGAAACATGAATAAACACTTAAAAAAGATTTCATTGGTATTAACCGCATTTCTCTTACTTGCTGGATTTTCAGCTCCTGCCCAAGCTGCTACAAAATTAACCCAGCCTCAACAAGCAAAAGTTTCTGCTGTTTTTAAAGCAATTGCATCAAGTAATCCAGATTCAATGAGTTTGGTCGGAAAGAATCTATCTGGATCAGCAAAGCTTGCTGTCGCGATGATTCAAAATTATTACTCAACCGAAAAGTACATGCGTTCAGTTTCTTCTGTAGGTAGACCTCTGGGAGTCACTCCGGCAAATGCCGCTGCGGGTACAGCCAAAATCACTAATGGCAAAGTAGTGCTAACCACTGCAGCGCCAGGATTTAGCGGTACATATTCTGATTTTAAATTTGATAAATCTGGAAAGATTTCTTCTTGGTCAATTTCTTCTTCAGGTGGTACCAAGGTAAATATTGCCTATCGAGTTAAAGCTTTACCAAAGGTAACTTGGCAGTATGCAAATGACATCAAGGCCATTTATTGGGGCAAAGGTGTTCAAATGGATTCGGGCACCATTTATCAAGATTCTTTAGGAAGATGGATAATTCAACTTTCTGTTACTAATGTGGCTGGTGGGAATAACACGAAATCTTTGATTGCCACAACAGGAAATTATCAATCACCTGACAAAAAATTGTTTGCAACAACTTCAACTCCTGTGGGTTGCTTTGAAACAGGTCAAACTGTCTATTTCACCTCTGTTGTCCCAGCAGGAGCCGTGATCTTGAGCGGGGTTAAAGGTCTACTCGAGATTCCAATGAGTAATGGCTGCACCCCAGATGACTCAAATCGCCTCGAAGTGACCATCCAGCCCTAGTTTTTCCACATGGGCGCGCCTTGCCGGCCCCCAATCGCTGGCTAGTTGGTATGGTCTTTAGGTATGCGCCTGAAACGACGCCTGGTTTCCCTGACGATTTCGGGAATTTTAGCCAGCACTATCTCAATCTCACCTGCTTATGCAGATGGGGTTCCTGACTATCCCGGTTCATCAGCACTAAGAACTGGTGTTGAAAACAGTGCTGTTAAAAAAATGCAAGCAGCTTTAATTGAACTTGGTTATGACATCCCGGTTGCAAACGGAAAGTATGGTCCTGCAACAACCAGAGCTGTTTCAAAGTTTTATGCCGAAAATGGCGATATTGATGATGGAACTTCAGTTGGACCTTTAGGTTGGAATGAAATCTTCATCGCACTTGACGAACAAAGAGCGGTTAATAGATCTGAAAAAGAATTCGACGATGCAAGTGCTGAACAAGTGGCAGCACAACTTAATCCTGAACAAGCTGCAACCGTAATTCCTGAAGGACAACGCGGCAAGCAACCTGCTCGCGGAACTTCAAGTCGCTCACTTCCATACAAGATGCCAGTAATTGGTGAAATCTCAGCTGTCTATAACCAAAAGGGAAGACGTTGGGCTGGAAGAAGACACGACGGAATTGATATTCGTGCACCTAGAGGAACTGTTATCAAAGCCGTTGTGGAGGGCAAAGTTATCTTTGCTGGTTGGAAAAAAGCTTACGGTCGACTAATTATTTTGGAACACAATGACGGTACTACCTCTTGGTATGCCCACATGTCAAAAAGAATTGCCAAAAAAGGCGATGTATTGCAACCTGGTGACAAAATTGGTTTAGTTGGGGCCTCAGGTCATACCACTGGATCACATCTTCATTTTGAAGTTCATAATTCAAAAGATGAGAAAATTAATCCTGTTACTTGGTTACAAACTCGTGTATGGAAGGTAGAACCGGCTGCGGAAGCAGCAGATCCTGCCACCCAAGCACAAGTTGCAGAATCTGCTGCTGTAGAAAAATAACTAAAAATTAGCCTTTATTGGCTTTTGATGCTTTCTTTTCTTGTTTAGCTGCTCTTTTTTCTTTCAATGATTTTGTGGCAGGTTTCTTTTTATTAACCTGGCCTTTGGATTTTTCACCCATTTGTTGCTCCTTAAATAGAGTTTCTTGCTTGATTCATATCTTGGCACGAATTATGAAATATTTGCCACAATTTCAAGTCCGTTTTAAGGCAAGTCCGATATGGCATAGTGTTAAGGGTGGGACTAAAAACAAAAGTTATTAAGCAATTCTTCATCATTTTCTTTGTGGTCCTTTTTACCCATACGACAACTGCTTCAGCTTTGACTTTCCCACGTGATGCAGAAATTGATAATGCTCGAGCTGAGATTGCCCAATCCAAAAAAGAATTAGCCGCCGCCCAAGAAGTGTTAAAGCAAACCACAGAAGAACTCAATAAGGCGATCGCAGAAGACAAAAGAATCAGAGCAGAACTTGAAGAAGCCCAAAGGCAAAGAGACCAAATAATTGCAGAAATTAATGCCTTGATTGCCGAGATAAATCGAGTGCAGGCTCAAATTGATGATCTCGTAAGAGCCACATTTATTGATGGCACCCAACAGGAACTTTATTTAGTTGAAGCAATTTTGTCCTCTGCTGACTCCAACGAGGCGTTGGCAACTTTTGCCTCTTTGCAATCTTTGTTGGCAAATAGCAGCAAAGTAATCAAAGAGTTAAATGATGACAAAGCAGCTCTTGAGATTAAACAAAAAGAATTAGAAGTAAGGGAAGCAGAAATATCTGAAAAGAAAGCTAGATCTGCAGAGATCGTCACAGAATTAACTAAGGTGCGTGCCAAAGCTGCTGAAGAGGCAGAAAAAATTAAGAAAATCGTTGCGGCACAGGAGGCGATACTAAAGAAACTAGTTTTAGCAGGATTAGCACGAAATAGAGGAAATGTCTCCGCCCGAGTAGGTCCAGGAGACCGAATACTTGGTTCAGATATTTCAAGATGGCAAAACGGTGGAAATGCACCAATAAATTTTGTGAAAATGTATGACGCTGGAGTTCGTTTTATTTTCATTAAGGGAACAGATTCTCATCCAGAAGGAGCAGGACCGGCAAAATATTGGTCATCTATAGATTTTCCAGCAGCACGTGAAGCTGGATTGCTGACTGGTATTTATCACGCATCATTAATTCCACGAGGAATAAGTGCTGATGCTGCGTTTGGTGCAGGTCAACAACAAGCTGACCTACCAATTGATCATTTAAATTCTTTAGGTGGATTAGTACCAGGTGTATTACCAATCGTTTTAGATATTGAATCTTTTTCTAGACCATCTGGAACTAGTGCTGCTGTAGTTACAAATTTTGCTTTAGGTTTCACAGCCAGAGTTAAAGAAAGAACTGGAAAAACACCAATCATTTATTCGAATTTGAATTTTATTAGAAGTTATTTAGTAAATGGAGCCCTGGCAAATAATTATTTGTGGGTTGCAAATTATTCACAAACTTCTAATCCTGCCTCGACTCCTTCTGGTGGTTGTTCTAGGACAATTTGGAGTTCTTCACCGTGTGATTTGAATTGGACTTTCTGGCAATACACAGATCGCGGAAATGGCCAGCAATATGGAATACCTAGAGGAAGTCTTGATTTGAATGTTTTTGCTTTTGGATCAAATGACTTGTTAGCAATGGCAGGGTATTGAAAATAAGTAATTTTCATGATGTGAAACTACTTCTTTCACTCGTTGTCTGAGTTTGTATCGGGGTGCTACCCTTAAGGCCACCAGAACTTAAACAACTCCAAAGGATTAAAGATGCAGTTAGCAACCCGTAGGGCAAATTTAGGAACCGAAACTGCATTTGCGGTATCTCTAGCTGCCGCTGAATGGAATGCTAAAGGTAATAAAATTTATCCTTTTCACTTAGGTGATTTAAATCTTCCAACTTCAAAAAATATTGTTGACGCGATGAATAAGGCAATTGCTGATGGTAAAACTGGATATTGTCCAGCTGCAGGTATTCCTCAATTAAGAGAAGCCCTAGCAGAAGATGTAAGTGCAAGAAGAAATTTAAAATTTGAACCTGCCAATGTTGTAGTACAGCCAGGTGGCAAACCTGTAATTACCAAATTTATTCAAACAATTATGAACCCAGGCGATGAAGTTTTATACCCAAATCCTGGATATCCAATTTATGAAAGCCAAATTGAATATTTTGGGGGAGTGGCAAAACCTTATAGATATGTTCCCTCAAGTACAGGTTTTAATATCGATCTAGATCAAATTAAATCTTTGATTACCCCTAAAACCAAAGCAATTGTTTATAACGACTTACAAAATCCAAATGGTGCTGAATCAACTGATGCAGAAAGAGAAGCATTAGCCGAAATTGCAATCAAAAATAACTTATGGGTACTTTCTGATGAAGCATATTTTGAAATGAGATTTTCTGGAAAATCTAAATCTATTGCCCAAATTCCAGGAATGTTAGAACGAACTGTGATTCTTTATACGTTCTCCAAAAAGTTTGCCATGACTGGTTGGAGACTTGGAGCTGCTATTGCTCCGCTGGAACTTGCTAACAATATTGCCAAATTAAACACAAATGATGAATCTTGCACCACGCACTTTATTCAATACGGTGGAGTTGAAGCAATTAAAGGTGATCAATCAAATGTTCCCGTAATGTTAAACACATTAAAGCAACGTCGTGATGTTGCAATTGAATTGCTTAATAAAATGCCAGGAGTAAGTGTGCATACACCTGAAGCTGGTTTTTATCTATTTCCTGATGTAACAGAAGCAATGGAAAGAAAAGGATTTAGCGAACTAGCTGATTTTGCTCAAGATGCCTTACACAAAACTGGAGTTTCTTTCTGCACCAGATTGCATTTTGGTCGTCCACAAAGTGACGAGAAAAGAAAATATATTCGTTTAGCATTCTCGGGAATTAACAAAGATCAAATCGAAGAAGGACTTGGTTTGATGGGCAAGTGGATCGCCTAAACGTGGCAAAAATTGTAGTTACAGGAAAAATCCCTGAAGTTGCTTTAGAGAAATTAAAAAGCTCCCACGATGTTCTTGCCTGGGAAAATCCAACACCCATTCCTAGAGAAGAATTACTTACTAGAGTAAGTGGTGCGAATGTCATTGTTTCTTTATTAACAGAAAAAATTGACGACGAAGTTTTAAGTGCAGCTGGAAGTAATTTGCAAGCTGTTTGCAATGTGGCTGTGGGTTATAACAATATTGATGTAGTTGCTTGTAAAAATAAAAATATCTTGGTAACAAATACTCCAGGCGTTCTCACTGACGCAACGGCAGATATTGCATTGGGATTAATTTTGATGGTAACCAGAAGACTTGCTGAAGGCGAAAGAGTAATTCGAAAACAAGAACCTTGGGCTTGGGGTATGTCCTACATGCTTGGTTCAGGTATTCAAAATAGAACATTGGGAATTGTTGGAATGGGTCAAATTGGTATAGCAACAGCGCTTCGGGCAAAGAGTTTTGGAATGGAAATTATCTACACCAGAAGAAATAGATTAGATGAAAAAACAGAGCAACAACTTTCAGCAAAATATGTAAGCCTAGATGAATTGCTTCAGCAAAGTGACATCGTTTCACTTCATTGTCCTTATTCAACAGAAACCCATCATTTAATTTCAGAGGCTCAATTGTCTAAAATGAAAAAAAGTAGCTACTTGATTAACACCGCTCGAGGTCCAATAGTTGATGAAGAAGCTCTAGCAAATGCTTTGATTAGAAAAACTATTGCAGGAGCAGGACTTGATGTTTATGAAAATGAACCTAAAGTTAATGAAAAATTATTAACTCTAGATAACGTGGTGCTACTACCTCATCTAGGTTCAGCCACTGTAGAAACAAGAACGGCTATGGCAACAACGGCTGCCAATAACGCACTAGAAATTTTAAAAGGCAATAAGCCACTAAATCCTGTTAATTAGGGTTAATTAACCAACAAGTTCTTTATTTGATTTAAATTCTCGATCATGAATACAAGGCAAACCTTTATGGTTTGCATAACACTCATCGCAAAGTAAAACTAGTTGATGACAATTTTCATTTAGACAATTTCTAAAAGACTTAGTTTTAGCTTCACAACGTGCACAATTGCCTAATAGTTTTGTGTGATCACTAAAATCAATGGTTAGGCGATCATCAAATGTGTAGAGAGAACCTTCCCATAATGAATCATCCCCATATTTGTTGCCATATCTAACAATTCCACCTTTAATTTGGTAGACCTCTTGAAAACCTCTATTTTTCATTAACACAGATAAAATCTCGCAACGAATACCACCGGTGCAATATGTAATTACGGCTTTATTTTTTAAATGGTCATATTTGCCACTTTCAATTTCAGAAATGAAATCTCTGGTCGTGGAGGTATCAGGGATTACAGCATCTTTAAATCTGCCAACTTTTGCCTCAAAGGCATTTCGGCCATCAAAAAATACAACATCCTCTGGGCGTTGTTCTACTAATTCGTTTACTTCTTCTGCGCGAAGGTGTTTGCCTCCACCGATAACCCCATTTTGATCAACTTTTATTTCATCATTAATTCCAAATGAAACTAGTTCTTCCTTTATTTTGATTTTTAGTTTAGGAAAATCATTTCCAGTTCCTTCAGACCACTTAAAGTCAATCTTTTTAAATCCTGGATACTCTCTTGTGGCTTTGACATATTTCTTTAAGTCCATCATTTTTCCACCCAAGGTGCCATTTATCCCTTGCTTAGAAATTAAGATTCTTCCCTTGAGATTAAGTGATTGACATAAAGTTTTTTGCCAAAGCATGAGAGCTTCAGGATCAGAAATAGGAGTGAAGGCGTAAAAAAGAATAACTTTGTCGAGATCCATAATTTAAGTTTAACTAGTATCAAAATCAATTCAAAAAAGTATTACCAGTGGTCGATAGAGGACTCGAACCTCCGACCTCATCCATGTCAAGGATGCGCTCTAACCAACTGAGCTAACCGACCAAAATTATTTTTGGAGGTGGAGACGGGATTTGAACCCGTGTACGCGGCTTTGCAGGCCGCTGCCTCGCCTCTCGGCCACTCCACCAATTTGAAATTTAATTTAATAATTTAAATATTAATTTTAAATTTCAGAGCGGACGACGGGATTCGAACCCGCGACCCTAACCTTGGCAAGGTTATGCGCTACCAACTGCGCTACGTCCGCGAATAAATAGACAAATCTTAAAAAAATGGAAATTTGACTATTTGTACCTGTTCAAGATACCCGAAGGTGAGGAGAAAGGGTTCAGTCGAGTATCGAAGTGGTGATTACGCAGGTAATGTCTCAAGTTATGGTGCACTTAAAAAACCAGGCCCAAGAGCAAGCCTATGCACAATTTGGCACCAAGCGCTTTGTTGGTCTGCAGGATGTAGCTATTGATTTGAATCGATTAAATGAGCCAGGTCTTTGGGCGGTGATTGGAACTTTTGAAGGTTCGTGGTTATTGCTGAAGTTTGCAAATGAAGTTGAAAATCCAATTAGTTTTCAAGGTGATTGGAATGGAGTTGATCCAAATAATTGGATTTCATCCATGAATCAATCCGAATACGAAAATGCGGTATCAGGAATAAGAGAACATATCTCTTTAGGTGATGTTTATCAGGCAAATATTTGTCGAGTATTAAAAACCGAAATAAGTTCAACAGGATTCGATATTGAAGGTTTAGCTAATTTATTAACAACTCAAAATCCGGCTCCATATTCTTGCGTGATCAGTGTTAAGCAAGAGGCTCATGAAAGACTGACAAAAGATGTTGCTTTGGTGTCGGCATCACCTGAGTTATTTTTAGAAAGAAATGAACAAAAAATTGCTTCAAGTCCTATTAAAGGAACTGGTAGAACCAAAGAAGACTTAGAGGAAAAAGACAAAGCAGAAAATGTCATGATTGTCGATCTTGTTCGAAACGATCTATCCCAAGTTTGCCAAACAGGTTCGGTGCACGTTCCAAGTTTGTTAGAAGTTCAAACACATCCAGGATTAGTACACTTGGTTTCTACAGTTGAGGGAATGCTCAAAGAAAATATAAAATGGTCTGAGATTTTTGATTCAACATTTCCGCCCGGTTCGGTGAGTGGCGCACCCAAAATTAGTGCT
>JBJOKB010000082.1:0-20000 GCA_046046315.1 Actinomycetota bacterium
CAACAGCACCAGCATCTCGAAGTTCCTGAACTGTATCAAGAATCGTGAACGAGTTGACTGAATAAAGATCTCCAGTAATTAGCACCTGAATTCCTCGTCCACTCACCGGTGCAGTTCCTGATAGCAGTATGAGTTGATCAATGCGATCTTGAGCAGCTTTTCTTGCTTCATCATTTGAACCGTTCTTCAAAGATTCCAAGACCTGAGTTTGCCTAATTAATTCTGCTTCTAAATCGTCCTTTTGCTTAGTCAAGTCATCAAGAATCAAAACTAATTCATCTTCCCTGACAGAAGTTAAAAGTTCAGGCTGATCATTTTGCTTGATTGCTATGGTGATGAATATTCCAAGTATGAAAGTTAGTAACACGGCAAAATATTTTCTACTTTGTGGTGTTTGTAAATTCTTTGGTGTTTTAATAACTAATTTGTTTTTCATTTACGATTAAATAAATTCCTTCTAATAGCAGCAGCGTTAGCAAAAATTCTCATTGCAAGCACAACAACTACACCTGTAGAAAGTTGTGTTCCAACTCCCAGTTGATCTCCTAAGAATACGATCACAGCTGCAATTAATACATTACTTGCAAATGAAGAGATAAATATTTTGTCGTCAAAAATGTCTTCCAGACTTGCTCTTACTGCTCCAAATACGGCATCTAATGCTGCAATGACTGCGATAGGTAAGTACGGTTGCATCCACAAAGGAACTGTTGGGTCAATTATTACACCAACTAATACACCAATTAAAAGGCCAATTACAGGAATCATGATCTATCCCCCACTGTAATACCTTCCAAAGTAGGTAAAGCCACCCCAGTGGCACTCATCTCAATATCTTTTAATTCAGACACATTAAAACCTAATCCATAAGTTTTTACGACAAATTCTAAATCTGCAAAGTCAGGGTTTTTCATAAGTCTTTCTTTCAACTTTTCATCACCAATGGCAGCAATAATAAATGGTTGTAGTAGTGGTCGGTAATTTACGAGAATCGCTTCACCTGCTGAACGTATTGCACTAGTTGTGGTGAGGCGTCGATCATTAATAGAAATAGATTCAGCACCACTTGCCCAAAGTGCATTCACCAAAAGCTGTAAATCGGTGTCATAGACCTTTGCTAATCCAATATCTTCACTTTCCAAAGAATCCGTTTTTGGTGCATCACTGATAGTTATTTCTAACCCTTTTCCTTTAACAGAACTTAGACCAGAAAATATCTGCAAATTCTGTTCGCTTGATTCACTAATTCCATGAAAATTTAAGCCCGGAGTGTTTGATTGTATTTGAGCTATTTCGTCATTTATTAAACTTAAATTTTTTGAGGCAATGTTTAGATTCTCAATATTTTTAGTAATTGTATTGCGCAGATCTTCCCTATTCTTTTCAATTATTGGTTGTTGTTGTTGAGTGTTTGAGACAGCTAGTCCAAAAAATAGTCCGGAGAAAGAAAGCACAATCGCTATCCACCATTTTGGGTCTTTTTTGGAGACACTTCCCTGTCCGATGTGGGCATACTCGTTTGTTTCAATCTCGTTATTTAGCAGTGCCAAAAGTCCCATCGAGGCCGAATTATCGTCTTTGAAAAAAGAATCTTTAGACATATTTTGATAATACTATGCGTGCGTGCTCGAAATATTTATATGTAGAAAATATATATAGAAACATGCCCCATAGCAAAAAAGACCAACCAATTGTGAACCAAAGGTAATGTTGATCTGGAAAAGCTTTAGCAAAAATTAAGCCTGGTAAGCCTATGAGTAAACAAAAAGCGCCCATTTTGCCCAAATAATGAACAGGCAAACCTGTCAATCCTCTGTATTTTAAATACAGCATAAGTACAGATAAGGCAATTTCTCGAAATAAAATAAATATTATTAAGAAAATATTTGCCAAATCGAGATAGAAAATAACGAAAAGAAGGGCAAGTATATAAAGTCTGTCCGAAATAGGATCTAGTAGTTGTCCAAATCTTGTAAATTGATTCAATTTTCGGGCGGCATAACCGTCTAACCAATCGGTAAAAGATGCAATAAAAATTATTAGACAACTTGCAATTAGCTGGTTTGTTAATGATGTCCAAACAAAAATTGGGATCAGAAATAATCTTGCTAAAGAAATGCTATTGGGAACATTGAAAGTCATCGCTTTCGTCGCTCTCTAATCTTTACCTTTATGTGAATCGGAGATCCAATAAATCCGTACTCTTCTCGTAGTCTGCGTTCTATAAATCTCGTGTAACTTTCGTCTATCAAACCTGTTGTAAATAATGCAAATGCCGGTGGCTTTTGACCAATTTGGGTTGCAAAAAGAATTTTAGACTGCTTACCACTGCGCACTGGGTGTGGATTTGCTGACACAAATTCTTTAATAAATTGATTCAGTTTAGAAGTTGGTATTCTAGTCGACCAACCTTCATATGCCTGATGTAGTGCCAATGAAAGTCGATCAACGTGCCAACCGGTTAACGCAGACAAGTTGACTCTCGGAGCCCATTTAACATTATGTAAATCCATTTCAATTTCTTTTTCTAACATTAATCTTCGATCTTCATCTAATAAATCCCATTTGTTAAAGACTAAAACTAGAGCTCGTCCAGCTTCAGTCACAAGATTTATAAGCTTTCGATCTTGATCGGTTATGGTCTGGCTTGATTCAAGAATTAATAGGGCGATTTCTGCTCGCTCAAGAGCTGCTTGAGTTCTTAAACTTGCGTAATATTCAAAACCAGATGATTCTCTAACTCTTCTTCGAATTCCGGCAGTATCAATGAAATTCCAGGGTTCGTCATTAATCATTACTATTTCATCAACCGGATCTACTGTGGTTCCCGCAATATCAGAAACGACAGATCTATTTGATTTCGTTAATTTATTGAGCAAACTACTTTTGCCGACATTTGGCCGGCCAATTAATGCTACTTTGGTGGGACCTTTAATCTGATCTTTTATTCGTGATTCATCAGGCATTTTGTTTATAACTAATTCAAGTAAGTCACCAGAACCACGTCCATGTAACGCACTAACTGGGATAGGTTCACCCAAGCCGAGTGACCATAAGTTCCCTATTTGCGCTTCTGCTTCAACACCATCAACTTTATTTGCCACCAAAATAACTGGAACTTTATTTCTGCGAATTAATTTCACGACCGATTCATCATCTTCGGTTAATCCGACATTGGCATCGACAATAAAAAGTATTAGATCTGCTTGATTTATTGCTATTTGAACTTGTTCACTTATTTTCGGAGTTAATCCAGTTTTATCACTCGACCATCCTCCAGTATCAATTAGAATAAATTCTTTTCCATTCCACTCTGCGTCATATTGGATTCGATCTCGAGTAACTCCTGGAGTATCTTGAACAACTGCTTCTCGTCTTCCTATTAGTCGATTTACTAGAGTTGATTTACCAACATTAGGTCTACCAATAATTACCACTCTAGGTCTATTTTTCTTAGGTTCACTTATTATTTCTGATTCGTAATTTTGATCTTGACCGTATTCCCGTTCCAATTCCATGACAACTTGATCATCGCCAATGTCATCTGTTAGCCAAATTTGGCTCTCGATTAGAAGAGATTTAGTTGTTTCTTCTTCATTTGTCATGAGTTTTTTTTCACAATGTTTAATAGTGATTGAACTGATTGTTCAAAATTTAGCTCTGTGTTGTCTAAAATTACCGCACCTTCTGGGATGCTGAGAGGGGAAACTTTGCGATTTGAGTCAATTAAATCTCGTTGTCGCTGTAATTCGAGAACATCTTTTGCATCAGAATCATTTTGTAAAGCCCTTCTTTTCGCTCTAACTTCTTCACTTGCTGTAATGAAAATCTTGTAATCTGCATCTGGCAGAACAACACTTCCTATGTCTCTACCTTCTACAATTATTCCCTTTTTTGATACCTTAACTATGGCTCTTTGCTTCTCGACCATAAATTTTCTAACTTCGGGAATCGCTGCATAAAAGCTAACTTTTGCTGTGACTCCATCTTTCCTTATCTCTAGCGTTAAATCTCTATCATTTACAGAAATCTTTTCTTCATTTGCGCTAGTAGATATTTCTAAATGAAAAATTTTGTCATTTAGACATTTGATTGCTGATTCATTATTTTCAATATTTTCAGATAGGCAAAACCAAGTGAATGCTCTGTACATAGCTCCTGTGTCTAGAAATTCGAGGCCTAATCTTTTTGCTGATTCTTTACTTATACTGGATTTTCCTGACCCACTTGGACCATCTACTGCGATCACCAATTGCGGGCGAGATGAGTTACCCGCACTCACTATTGAGCCAAATCTTGTCTAAGAATTTCGGCGCCTCGAAGGTAAATGTGACTCACATTTTTCCTACTTAATTCTGAATATGTGTGAATTAGAATTCTAATTACTGATTTTGGAGCACCTGGAACTTCGATCTCCTTTGAACACAATAGAGGAACATCTCCAAGACCTAATTCTCTAGCTGAAGCTGCTGGAAATGCACAATTTAGATCTTCAGTAGTGGTAAAAATTATGCTTACTAAATCATCATTTTGAACTTTGTTCTTACCCAGCATTTCTTGCAATAGTTCAATAACAGCGGATTTCATTTCTATTGCATCATTTTTTTGAAGCATGGTTGCACCACGAATTCCAATTAGTCTCATAAGGCTGCTTCATCCTTTACTAATTGAGCAGCACGATAAAGACTTCCAACTTCCGTATGGTTTAAAACTCTGGTCTTACCAAGTTTCATATCCCCCAATTTAATTGGACCAAATTGAACTCGTACTAGTTGAATAACCTCATGTCCTATATGTTCACACATTCTGCGAATAATTCGATTTCTGCCTTCATGAATTGATATTTCAATAGCTGTTTCACCTGGCGTTGAACCCACAATTGTCACCGAGTCTGCTTTTGCGAATCCGTCATTAAGTTCTATTCCGGTAGTAAGTGCTGAAATTTCATTTTTAGTTACAGAACCCTTTATTCGTGCTAGATAAATTTTGTTTACTTCCGAAGATGGATGAGTAAGCCCGTGAGCCAAGTTTCCATCATTTGTTAGCAGAATTAAACCTTCTGTGTCAGCGTCGAGACGTCCAACATGAAAAAGTCGATCACTTCTATTTGCTACATAATCTGCAACGGTTGGACGATCATCTTCACGTTTCATAGTGGTAACCACACCACTTGGTTTATTCAAAGCAATTACTATGAATCCTGCAGCCGCAGCAATAGGATCTCCATCAACAGTTATTAAATCAATCGCAGGATTGACCCGTCTGCCTTGTTCACTGACTCTAATTCCATTTACTGAGACACGACCTTGCTCGATCAATTCTTCGCAAGATCTACGACTTCCCACACCAGCGGCAGCTAAAACTTTTTGTAAACGAATACCTTCTTGACTTTTCATATTTAAATTATTGTTTCGTCAATTATTGAATCAAGTGCCGCCATGTTTGGTAAATAGTCTGCAACTGGTGGTAATTCATCAAGACTTGCAATTCCCACTCGTTCCAAGAAATATGGTGTTGTTTTATATAAAACTGCTTGAGATTCATTATCTGAACCAGCTTCTTCAATTAATCCTCTATTGAGAAGCGTGCGCACAACCCCATCGACGTTAACTCCTCTAATTGCTGCAACACGGCCTCTAGAAACTGGTTGTTTATATGCAATAACAGCCAAAGTTTCTAGTGAAGCTTGAGTTAATCTTGCAGTTTGGCCATCCTTAAGAAATCTTTCAACTACCTCGCCACTGTGTTCATTTGTATAGAAACGCCATCCACCAGCAATTTCTCGAAGAGTTATTCCACCTTCACGTGATTCAAATTCTTTTTGAATGTCTTTTAATGTTTTCAAAACTTGAGGTTCCGGTGAATTCGTAACTTGAGCCAAAGTTATTGCCGATACTGGCTCGTCAACAACTAATAAAATAGCTTCTATTCCAGCTTTAAGGGAGGGAGCACCAATCGATGGAACTTCATCGATAACAGTTTCAAAAACTTCACTGTTATTCTCCACTAGATTCCTCCACTCCATCACTATTTTCAACCAAGGTTAATGAATTATTACTATCGAATTCGTCAGTGACTTCAACATCACCCTGTTCTGAACCTACCCAGCGGATATAAAGATCTGCCAATGGACTTTCTTGTTCCAAAGTAATTTGTGATTCCCTGAATAATTCAAGTACTGCTAAAAATCTTGCAACCACTACAGGAACTTCTACGCCACTTATTAAAGATCTAAAAGTTGTTGATCCAACTCTTCTAAGTCTTTCAACAATAATTCCAGCCTGCTCTCTAACACTTACTGCTGGGGCATGAAGATGAGTTAATGAAACTGAAGGAATTACTTTTACCTCCATGGCTTTTGCAGCCAACCTTGCTAATTCATTTGGACCTAACCCAAGTAGTACTTCGGGCAATAAATTTGCAAATTGTGGTTCCAAAGAAACAGATCTTGCAAATCTTTTAGACTCAATTGAAAGTTGATCGTTTAGCCAAACGGATACATCTTTGAATGCTTTGTATTGCATTAATCGCGCAAATAATAAATCTCGTGCTTCTAGACGAGCTATATCTTCTTCGTCCTCAACCTCTCCTGAGGGGAGAAGTCTTGCTGTTTTGAGGTCAAGAAGCGTTGCAGCAATAACCAGAAATTCTGTTGCTTCGTCAAGATCCCATGAACTTCCTTGATTTTTAATATATTGTAAAAAATCATCAGTGACGATGTGAAGAGCTAAAGCAGTTACTTCTAATTCATGCTTAGCAATTAATGAAAGTAATAAATCAAAAGGTCCTTCAAATTGATTTAACTTGACATTAAATTTATCGACTGAATTTTCAAGAATAATCGGTTCAGTTGTTGTAGCCGTCATGAAAGTTTAGCTATCACTTCGCGAGCTAATCTTTTGTACGCCTTAGAAGCTGAAGATGATGGAGCGTACTCTGTAATTGGTGATCCTGCTGCCGTAGTTTCTGGAAATTTTACGGTTCTTGCAATCACTGTTTCGAAAACTTTATCGCCAAAAGCTTCTTCGACTCTTTCAAGAACTTCCCTGCCATGAACAGTTCTTGGATCGTACATAGTTGGTAAAATTCCAATTATTTTAAGATTTGGATTTATACGACCTTTAATTTTTTCTATTGTTTGCGTTAAAAGTGCTAGTCCTCGGAGCGCGAAATATTCGGTTTCTAATGGAACTATGCATCCTTCAGATGCGGCCAAAGCATTTACCGTTAATAATCCAAGAGAAGGTTGGCAATCAATAATTATGTAGTCATATTCGTTAAGCAAAGGTCTCAAAGCACTAGCTAAAACTTGTTCACGTCCAACTTCACTTACCAGTTCAAGTTCAGCTGCCGATAATTCAATGTTTGAAGGAAGTAAATCAAGATTTTGCACTTGAGTTTTAACCAAAACATCTTTTGCTGGAACTTGCTCACCAACCAAAACATGACGAAGTGTCTTTTCTAATTGATAAACGGGTATGCCTAATCCAACAGAAAGTGCACCTTGTGGATCAAAATCAACAAGTAATACTTTTCTGCCATAACCTGCTAATGCCGAACCAAGATTGATTGTGCTGGTGGTCTTTCCAACTCCACCTTTTTGATTAACCATTGAAATTATTCGAGCCGGACCATGCGTTGTTAATGGCTGCGGAATTGCAAAATCAGTTGCTACTTTTTGACCTTTGGGAATTCGTGATCCATCATCTTTAACTGAGGCACTTGCCACGGCGAAACCTTGCTTTCTGCACAACCGACCCGGCTGGGCTTAATGGATAAAGTCTATGCCAGAACTCTATTACTAAATGCTGCTAGGCCTTTTGATTATTTGCGTGCTCGAGGATGTGTTTCCGAGAAAACTTCGCGTAATCGTTCAACTGTTACGTGTGTGTATATCTGAGTCGTATTTACAGAGCTATGGCCAAGTAACTCCTGCACCACACGTACATCTGCTCCACCTTCTAATAAATGGGTTGCAAATGCATGTCTTAAGGAGTGTGGGGTTAGGTCATCAATCTTGTTTAGCTTTCCGATTTTGTTCACGACATCCCAAATACTCTGACGTGATAAGCGTCCTCCTTTTGAATTCAACAATAAAGAATTTGTTTGTTTTTTAACATTTACAAGATCATTTCTGGTTCTAGTTAAATAGTCTTCAATAGATTTTTTGAGTGATTTCCCTAAAGGAACAATTCGCTGTTTAGATCCTTTACCAAATCTGATTTTAACTAGATTAGATTCAAAATCAATATCATCTAGATCAGTGTTAACTAATTCTGATATTCGAGCACCTGTGCCGTAAAGAAACTCAAAGATCAATTTGTCTCTAGTTAAATTAGTTGATTGAGGATTGATTGAATTTATCAATTTATTGATATCTTCACTCGAGATACTTTTGGGTAATCTCAAGGCTTTTGAACCCACTGTTAAATACTGGGCAGGATTAACTTTACTAACACTTTCTTGATTCAAAAATTTATGAAAACCACGGATTGATGCAATCAATCTTGTTATTGAAGATTCTGAATGATCTATGCGCTTTGTATCTAAGAAATCTTGAATATTTCTTTCTGTGATTTTTTCTAAATCAATATTTTGATCAAAATGATGGATATAATTATATAAATCACGGGAATATGACTCGATAGAGTTTTTTGCTAAATTTCTTTCAATTGCTAAATGATTTAGATACAGCTCTAAAGCCTGATCCAACTTCATTATGCAGTGATTAATTTCTCCGCTGGAGTGTATTCAAGATTAAAAGCGTCTGCAACCGCTTTATAAGTTACAAGACCCTCATGAACATTCAACCCAAGTCTTAATGCTTTATCTTCTGCAATAGCTTTTTTCCAACCTTTATTTGCTATAGCTCTTGCATAGGGCATGGTGACATTTGTTAATGCATAGGTGGAAGTATTTGGAACTGAACCAGGCATATTTGCAACACAATAGAATATTGAATTGTGAATTTTATATGTTGGATCATCATGAGTAGTTGCTTTTGAGTCTTCAAAACATCCACCTTGATCAATTGCGATATCAACCAATACTGATCCTGGTTTCATCCTCTTGACTAAATCATTAGAAACCAATTTTGGAGCTTTAGCACCTGGCACTAAAACGGCACCTATTACTAAATCTGCTTCAAGAACACATCTTTCAATTTCATATGCATTGGAGACAATAGTTTGAACTTTCCCATCAAATATCAAATCTAATTCTTTCAGACGATCAACATTTAAATCCAAAATTGTTACATTAGCTTCAAAACCTAAAGCAATAGTTGCAGCATGTTGACCAGATACGCCTCCACCAATGATTACGACATTTCCCTTTTTCACTCCTGGAACTCCGCCAAGTAATAGGCCTCTTCCTCCCTGAAATTTCAATAATGCGTGTGCACCAACTTGTGGCGCTAGTCTTCCGGCAACTTCTGACATAGGTGCAAGAAGTGGAAGAGCTCGATTTTCGGTTTCTACGGTTTCATAAGCAATTGCTGTTGTGCCAGATTTAATGAGTGCATCTGTGCACTCTTTCGAAGCTGCTAAATGTAGATATGTAAAAAGAATTTGACCTTTTCTCATTTTTGGATATTCAGCGGCAATTGGTTCTTTCACTTTTAATATTAAATCTGATTGAGCCCAAATTTCATCTGAAGTTGAAAGAATTTTTGCTCCTGATTTTTCATATTCAGAATCAGATATAGCCGAACCAACACCTGCGTTTTTTTCAATAATTACTTGATGTCCATTTCGAATAAGTTCTACAACACCAGCAGGAGTAATTGCTACCCGATATTCATGGTTTTTTATTTCCTTTGGAACGCCAACTAACAATTTATTTCTCCTTTGGATTTACTAGTTAAGAATCATACCTTTGAGTCTGGTTGCTTGGTCAAGTTAACGCAGATCAAGCACAGCTTTTACCAAACCCTCAAAAAGTGGATGTGCTTTTGTGGGCCTAGATTTGAATTCGGGATGTGCTTGAGTTGCTATGTAATATGGATGATCTTTTTTATCTAATTCAATGAATTCGACCAATTTACCGTCGGGAGACAAGCCCGAAAAAATCAAACCGTGTTCTGCAAGTTTGTCGCGATATTCGTTATTTACTTCATATCTGTGGCGATGTCTTTCAGTGATGATTGATGCACCATAAACTTTGTGGGCAATTGAATTTTCTTTTAGATGAGCTGGAAAACTTCCCAACCTCATTGAGCCGCCCATATCTTTTTTGCCACTAACAATGTCAATTTGATCTGCCATGGTTGCTATTACTGGATATGAAGTGTCAGCATCAAATTCTAAAGATGATGCACCTGGCATTGAAGCAACTTCTCTTGCGTACTCAATAACCATGCACTGCAATCCTAAACAAATTCCTAATGTTGGAATCTTATTTTTTCTAGCATGCGTTAATGCACCTAATTTTCCTTCTATTCCTCTAACGCCAAAGCCTCCTGGGACTAAAATTGCGTCCACATCGCTTAAAGCTTTTGCTGCTCCTTCGGGAGTTTCGCAATCATCAGATGCAACCCACTTAATTGTGACTTTCGCATTATTAGCAAATCCACCTGCACGTAACGCTTCTGAAACAGAAAGATAGGCATCTGGAAGATCTATATATTTCCCGACCAAACCAATTGTTACTTGATGTGCTGGTTTATGAACTCTTTCAAGTAAAGCATCCCAACTTTTCCAATTAACATCCCTGAAAGGCAAACCTAATCTTCTTATAACAAAAGCATCCAATCCTTCACGATGCAAAACTCTTGGAATGTCATAAATACTTGGAGCGTCAACGGCGGCAACAACACCTTCTTGGTCTACGTCGCACATCATAGAAATCTTCTTCTTTATATTTTCGGGAACTATTCGATCTGATCGAAGCACAATTGCATCCGGTTGTAGACCAATACTTCTCATTGAAGCAACACTATGTTGAGTTGGTTTTGTTTTCTGTTCACCAGATGGGCCAATATAAGGAAGTAAACTTACGTGCAGGAAAAAAGTATTCTCTCTTCCAATTTCATGACGAATTTGTCTTACAGCTTCCAAAAACGGTAAGGATTCAATGTCTCCCACTGTTCCACCGATCTCGGTAATAACAACATCGACATCGGCAGTTGCCATTCCCCTAATTCGACCTTTAATTTCATTAGTGATGTGAGGAATGACTTGAACAGTGTCGCCAAGGTATTCACCACGTCTTTCACGAGCTATAACACTTGAATAAACCTGACCGGTCGTGACGTTGGCTGATTTGGAAAGTTCAACGTTTAAAAATCTTTCATAATGTCCAACATCTAAATCTGTCTCGCCACCATCTTCGGTAACAAAAACTTCACCATGTTGAAATGGGTTCATAGTTCCAGGATCTACGTTTAGATACGGATCTAATTTTTGCATTGTTACTTTTAACCCACGCGAAACTAATAGATTTCCAAGTGAGGAGGCTGTTAAACCTTTACCTAGTGAGGACGCAACTCCACCGGTAACAAAAATGTGTTTAACTGTTCCGGCTGACAATTTGACTCCCGTGGTAAGAATTTTTATGTAAGTTAAGAAACCTTAACCCCACGGGATTACATCTTATAACGACTCGCTATGCGACATCTTCAAGAGTTCGCGTGCGTGTTCTAAGGCTGAGGTTGACTCCTCTATACCTGCCATCATTCGAGCAATTTCTGTTACTCGTGATTTCTGGTCTAATTCTGTAACAGTTGATGTGGTCACATTTCCCGTTGCAGACTTCTCGACTTTTAAATGTTTATCAGCGAAAGCGGCAACTTGCGGAAGATGTGTTACTACAACGATTTGATGGTGTTTAGCTAATGTTTGTAAGCGCTTGCCAACTTCTATTGCAGCAGCACCGCCAATGCCTGCGTCTACTTCATCAAAGATCATAGTTTTTGAATCAACATTTTTTGAAAAAACCAATTCGATCGCCAGCATTATCCGAGACATTTCTCCGCCGCTAGCCACTTTAGATATTGGTCTTAAGGGCTGTCCAGGATTGGCAGAAAAATCGAAAGATATTTGATCAACACCGAAACCATCAAAATGAAGTTTTTGATCTTTATTGTCAATTTTAACAACCAGACCTTGGTTATCTTCCTGAGTTTCGATAACCACTTCAAATTTCGCATTCGGAATTGAAAGGGATTTCAATTCATTTTCAATCGATTTCGATATTTGGGTTGAGGAGGCAAGTCTGTTGTCATGAATTTTTTGGGCCAAAACTGATAATTCAGCCTTTACTTTCTCTACCTCATTTTCCGTCTTTTCAATGGCCCCAGGTAAATCTTCAATATCGAGAAGTTCATTCTTATAAATTTCAATCTTTGAAATAGCGTCTTTTGAAGTAGGTCCGTATTTTATTAGTAATTTCTTTATTAAAGCTCTTCTTGATTCCAATTTGTCAATTGTTGCCGGATCTCGATCAAGGGAAGCAAGATCTCTATTCACATCTCTAGCTAAATTCGCCACCTCTATTTCTAAGTTAGAAAGATGATCTCTCAAAGAAGTTATACGCTCACTTTTACCCGCAGCAGCATCTAAAGATTTTCGGGCTTGGGAAAGAGATGAAACTATCGAGGCCGAACCATCTTCTCCACCATTTAGCAAGGTATCGGCTAGAGCCAAAGATTCAAATATATCTTCGCTGTTATTTATTAAGTTAATTCTTTCGTTCAGAGTAATTTCTTCATCTACCTCAAGATTGGCTTCGCTTAATTCATTTATTGACTCTTGCAATTGACTAATTCTGATTTGATTTTGAGAACCTAATTTCTTTAATTCATCTAATTTCTTCTTTGTTGCTAACAACTCCTGATATTTAATTTGATATTTATTGATCAATTCAAGATGATCTGATCCGGCAAATTGATCTATTAATTCTCTTTGATAAGTGGATTTATTTAATAAAACTTGATCACCTTGACCATGGATAGTTATGGCATTTTGAGTTAATTCTTCAAGAACTGAAGTAGGAATTGATCTTCCTCCTAGAACTATTTTGCCCCTTCCTTCTCGAGTAATAGTTCTACTTAATAAAAATCCACCATCTTCAACAGCAATATCTAATTCTTCAAGGCGATACTTAATGTTTTTCTTATTTGGCAATTCAATAAAGGCCTCTACGATTGCTGTTTTTTCGTTCGCACGTACTAAAGAGCTATCAACTTTTTCACCAACTACCATTTGAAAAGCGGTTAAAATCATGGTTTTCCCGGCACCAGTCTCCCCAGTTAAAACCGTGAAACCCTTGGACATTTCTAACGAGACGTCTTCAATAACTCCAATATTTTGAATTCGAAGATCATTAATCATTTACGCTTATTGGTTCCACGCCAACCCTCTACGGGTAATTGAAATTTCTTGACCAACCTTTGCGAGAAAGATTCATTACTTAATCGAGCTAAATGAACGTAATTTTGAGATTTTCTTACTTCAATTCTCATCCCCGGCAATAAATTAAAAGATCTGCGACCATCTGCGGTTAAATGACCTGCTGATCCATCTGAAGGAACTTCAATTGCAATAACTGAATTTGTGTCAACTACTAAAGGTTTAGCAAATAGTGCATGAGCGCTAATTGGAACAACTAATAGTGCTTCCACAGTTGGCCAGATAACTGGACCTCCAGCACTAAACGCATAAGCAGTTGAGCCTGTCGGTGTTGCAAGAACAATGCCATCTCCCCACAGCCTAGAAACAGGTTTTGCATCAATTTCTAAAATCAAATCAAACATGTGCCCAGGTTCTGACTTTTCTATCGCCACATCATTTAAAGCAAATGTCTTAAAGACAACTTCACTGTCTTTTGAAACAACTACCTCTATTGCAAGTCTTAATTCCTCACTCCACTTGTGATTAACAATGGATTTAACTACATCTTCAATGTGCTCAACTTCTGCTTCAGCTAGAAATCCAACATGACCTAGATTTATTCCCAACACTGGAATATTTTGAGTTCGAGTTTCCTCGACAGCACGAAGAATTGTTCCATCGCCGCCAAACACCAAAGCTAAATTTGGACTTTCGGTTTTACCCATAACGTATTCGACTATTTCGAAACCTTGTGATTGTATTAATTTTTTGTCACTTGCTTGAGCGCAAATCGAAACTCCTGCTTTATGTAACTGGGTACAGACTTGTGCTGCAATTTTATTTGCCTCAATTGAATCATTATGTAAAAGTATTAAAACAATAGGTTTATTACTCAAGATTGTGGTCCTTTAGCAATTGCTTCTTCAATTTGTTTGTCGCTAATAATTGCTCCACCTTTTTTCAGCCACACAAAGTATTCAACGTTTCCTTTTGGTCCAGGTAAGGCAGAAGCCACAACACCATTACATCCCAAACCAAGTTGAGCACCAGAATCCACAACTTTTCTAATCGCATCTTTACGCAATTCTGGATCTCGCACAACTCCACCTGCACCAAGAGAATCTTTTCCGACTTCAAATTGAGGTTTTACCATCAAGAGATAATCAGCATCACTAGAAGCATTAGCAATCAAAGCTGGAAGCACTTGGGACAGTGAAATAAAAGATAAATCAGCAACAACAATGTTTGGAACGGGTTGCAAAGTTCCTGCAGGCATGCTTCTTATGTTTGTTCTTTCCATGACAACAACTTGAGGATGATTTCGCACTTCCCAAGCAAGTTGTCCGTAACCAACATCGACACAAAATACTTTGGCGGCTTTTCTTTCTAATAAAACTTGACTAAATCCGCCTGTGGAAGAGCCAGCATCTAAACAAACTTGGTTTTCAACATTCACGTCTTTCCATTCATCAAGAGCGCTAATCAACTTATGTGCACCCCTGCTTACATAGTGATCCACTTCTGTTTCGATGACAATGGAAACTTCGTTATTAACTCTTCTATCTGGTTTGAGAGCCGGCACATGATCTACCAGCACAGATCCTGAATTAATTAATTCAATAGCAACTTCGCGAGATCTGGCTAGACCTCGCCTGACAAGTTCTTGATCTAATCTGTTTAAAGTCACTCTGAATTATCGGTTAAGGCATCGTGTAATCGACGATGCACATCTTCAAAAACTGCGACATGTTCTATCGCTGGTAAATTGCCTAACTCATTTAATCTTTCAGTTGCACCATCAACTCTGGCATCCCCACTTGGGATGATTGGCTTGAGTGCTCCTAGAGATAATTCTGCCTGTTGGTTTTGGCCATTCTCAAATTCATAATTGTTCTCCATGACTACCAACTTACTAAATTGTTGTTATCGATGAGTGCGCTTAAGTCCTTTCCGACATAAGTCGGGGCTGTGGATGATGAAGCGTGCTGAATTTGAGTCATATCACTTACTCCCGTCAATACACACATAGATTTAAATCCAGCTCGATTGGCACCTTGAATATCGGTATCCAAACGATCTCCCACAACTATGGGGTTTTTTGCAGAAAATAACTCGGCTGCTTGTTTGAACATGTGGGGTTCAGGTTTACCCATGAGTAACGGATTCTTTCCAGTTATGGACGTGATCAAGGCGTTAAAAGCACCATTGCCAGGCGCTAATCCTTTTTCTGTTGGAAATGTGTAATCCCCATTGGTGGAAACCCAAGCAACAGATTTGCTTATCGCATAACACATTTCAGCAAGGTCTTTCTGCGAGATGTCTGCATCAATTCCGTTGACAACAACAACCGGGTCTTTATCAGCTTTAGTTACGACTTTAAATCCCGCTTCAGTAACTGATTCTTTTAAACCACTACTGCCTACAACTAAAACTTTGCTGCCTTTTGCAAAATTTTCTTTCAAATACCAACATAATGTTTGAGAACTTGTGACAATGGAAGAAGGTTTTATTTCGAGACCAAAATCTTTCATCCATTTACTGACACTTTTTGCTGTAACTGATCCGTTGTTAGTGATAACAGCTATATTAATTTTTCTTGCTTGTAATTCTTGAATTGTTTTAACAGCTTTATCAATCGGCGTTTTTCCCAAATAAACTACGCCATCAAGATCTAAAAGAACACAATCAAATGAATCAATCAGAGCCATTATTTATCCACAAATTCTTTTGCCCCAGTCAAATTCTGGGGATCTAATTCAATAGTTTTTTTAAACCATTTTTGTGATTCATCTTCTCTGCCTAAATCTTTTAAAGTTTTGGCATAAACAAATCTTAATCGAGCAACTGACTCAGCTGGTTTTCCTGTGTTAAATTCAGGAATTTTAGCAAGTGCTAAACCTGCATCTTTTTGTCCTAAATCCTGTCTTGCTCCAGCAATTACCAACATTAATTCGTGGAAGTCTGATCGTTGCATTTTATTTAAATCTTTTTCATTACCGCACTCAATTGATTTTTCAGGTCTTCCTAAAGCTCTTTCACAATCTGCAATCATTGCTAAACAATCGGGTCTACCACTAATTCTTCGAGCTGTGCGCAATTCTGATAAAGCTAATTTGTAATCACCTGCATGATAAGCAGTTACTCCAACTGCTTCACGAACAATTGCTAAACGTGATGCTGCTGCAACATTCGCCTCTTTGGCGTGCTTTAGTGCTAATTCAGGATCAGAATCTACAAATTCTCCTGCTGCAACTAAATGTCTGGAAACAAAAAGTGCCAAACCTTCGGGCAAAGTTCTTAATTCCGCTTTTATTTCAGGAGCAAGTTCTTTACCAGTAATTTCATCTGGAACTTTTAATTCATCCATGAGGAAATTACATCCTTTTCGTATTTGTTAAATCAATTTAAGCAGGTTTATAAAACAAAATATCCACCTTTTTACAGGTGGATATTTTTATATGTCCGGCAACGTCCTACTCTCCCACCCGGTCTCCCGAGAAGTACCATCGGCGCTGAGAGGCTTAGCTTCCAGGTTCGGAATGGAGCTGGGCGTTTCCCTCTCGCCATGATCACCGTAACTTTATTGAATTGTGTATCGGAAAAAACCAATACATAACTCGAAAACCGCATAGAGGACGCGAGTACTTCCTTTAAAAGGAATTACTTATTTAGAAGTTTGTGAAAACAAGCCCTCGACCTATTAGTACCGGTCAGCTCCACGCATTGCTGCGCTTCCACATCCGGCCTATCAACCCAGTCATCTTCTGGGGGTCTTACCAGGTTAACCCTGTGAGAGTTCTCATCTTGAGGTGAGCTTCCCGCTTAGATGCTTTCAGCGGTTATCTCGTCCGAACGTGGCCAACCAGCCATGCCCTTGGCAGGACAACTGGCACACCAGAGGTTCGTCCATCTCGGTCCTCTCGTACTAGAGACAGGTCCTCTCAAAACTCTTTCGCGCGTGGAGGATAGGGACCGAACTGTCTCACGACGTTCTGAACCCAGCTCGCGTACCGCTTTAATGGGCGAACAGCCCAACCCTTGGGACCTACTCCAGCCCCAGGATGCGACGAGCCGACATCGAGGTGCCAAACCATCCCGTCGATGTGGACTCTTGGGGAAGATCAGCCTGTTATCCCCGGGGTACCTTTTATCCGTTGAGCGACACCGCTTCCACTTGCCGGTGCCGGATCACTAGTTCCGACTTTCGTCCCTGCTCGACCCGTCGGTCTCGCAGTCAAGCTCCCTTGTGCACTTACACTCAACACCTGATTACCAACCAGGCTGAGGGAACCTTTGAGCGCCTCCGTTACTTTTTGGGAGGCAACCGCCCCAGTTAAACTACCCGCCAGGCACTGTCCCTAATCCAGATTATGGATCGAGGTTAGACAGCCAATACGAACAGAGTGGTATTTCAATTTTCGACTCCACAAGAACTGGCGTCCCTGCTTCGAAGTCTCCCACCTATGCTACACAATCCGAATCGACCGCCAATACCAAGTTATAGTAAAGGTCCCGGGGTCTTTCCGTCCTTCCACGCGTAACGAGCATCTTTACTCGTACTGCAATTTCGCCGAGTCCATAGTTGAGACAGCGCCCAAGTCGTTACGCCATTCGTGCAGGTCGGAACTTACCCGACAAGGAATTTCGCTACCTTAGGATGGTTATAGTTACCACCGCCGTTTACTGGGGCTTAAGTTCTGAGCTTCAGGATTACTCCTTAACCCGTCCCCTTGACCTTCCAGCACCGGGCAGGCGTCAGTCCGTATACATCGTGTTACTACTTCGCACGGACCTGTGTTTTTGTTAAACAGTCGCTTGGGCCTTGTTTCTGCGGCCATGAACTGCTACGGAAGTAAATTCCTACACAATTCAAGGCCCCCCTTCTCCCGAAGTTACGGGGGCATTTTGCCGAGTTCCTTAACTACGGTTTGCTCGATCGCCTTAGTATTCTCTACTTGACCACCTGTGTCGGTTTCGGGTACGGGCGGATTTGTCACTTGCTAGAAGCTTTTCTCGGCAGCATAGGATTACCCACTTCGGCTTACGCCTCGGCGTCAGATCTCAGTATTAGTGTGCGGATTTGCCTACACACCCACCTACATCCTTACCCCGGGACAACCATCGCCCGGGATGGGCTACCTTCCTGCGTCACTCCTTTGCTTATCTACTACCAAACTGGGTCGTGTCTTCCGCTGAGATTGCTCCCAGGTTCAAACACTTAGCATTATTGGGTTCAATATTGGCGCAACAAAACCGGTACGGGAATATCAACCCGTTGTCCATCGACTACGCCTGTCGGCCTCGCCTTAGGGCCCGACTTACCCAGAGCAGATTAGCTTGACTCTGGAACCCTTGGTCATTCGGCGGACGGGTTTCTCACCCGTCATTCGCTACTCATGTCTGCATTTTCACTCGTGTAGCTTCCACGGCTGGTTTACACCGCCGCTTCGCTAGCCACACGACGCTCTCCTACCCAACAAATCATCTGGACCACGAAGGCCTGATACATGATTTGATGCCATAACTTCGGTGATGTGCTTGAGCCCCGTTAAATTGTCGGCGCGGAATTACTTGACCAGTGAGCTATTACGCACTCTTTTAATGGTGGCTGCTTCTAAGCCAACATCCTGGTTGTCTATGCGACTCCACATCCTTTACCACTTAGCACACTCTTTGGGACCTTAGTTGTTGATCTGGGTTGTCTCCCTCTCGACTATGAAGCTTATCCCCCACAGTCTCACTGCCGCGCTTTACTTAATGGCATTCGGAGTTTGATTTACGTTGGTAACCGTTTCGGGCCCCTCGGCAATTCAGTGCTCTACCTCCACCAAGAAATACGCGACGCTGCACCTAAATGCATTTCGGAGAGAACCAGCTATAACGAAGTTTGATTGGCCTTTCACCCCTAACCACAAGTCATCCCCCAATTTTTCAACATTGGTGGGTTCGGTCCTCCACGCGGTCTTACCCGCGCTTCAACCTGCTCATGGTTAGATCACCTCGCTTCGGGTCTAGGGCATGCGACTCATTCGCTCTATTCGAACTCGCTTTCGCTACGGCTTCCCCTCACGGGTTAACCTCGCCACATACCACTAACTCGCAGACTCATTCTTCAAAAGGCACGCTGTCACTGTCCTTGCGGACGTAGCTCCAACGGCTTGTAAGCACACGGTTTCAGGTTCTATTTCACTCCCCTCCCGGGGTTCTTTTCACCATTCCCTCACGGTACTGATTCACTATCGGTCACTAAGTAGTATTTAGCCTTATCAGGTGGTCCTGACAGATTCATACGGGATTTCACGGGCCCCGTATTACTTGGGATACTCAAAAGAAGTTCGATAAATTTCGACTACAGGGGTGTTACCTTGTCTCCCGAGCTTTCCCACGCTCTTCGTCTATTTATCGAGTTTCTTACTTCTTGCAGGATTAACAGATCCTGCTATCGAGTCCCACGACCCCAAAACTGCAACGCCTGTTAGCTATCACGCAATTTTGGTTTAGGCTCATCCGCTTTCGCTCGCCACTACTAACGGAATCACTATTTGTTTTCTCTTCCTGTGGGTACTGAGATGTTTCACTTCCCCACGTGTCCTCCATCTGTTTTATGTGTTCAAACAGTGGTAACTGGACATAACTCCAGTCGGGTTCCCCCATTCGGAAATCCTCGGA
>JBJOKB010000044.1:0-2780 GCA_046046315.1 Actinomycetota bacterium
TTGCAGTTCTTGGCCCTGGATCAAATAAAGATAATTCACCAAACATTTCACCAGGTCCAAGTACTGCTAATAAACTTTCTCGACCATCATTTGAAGTGGTGCCAAGTTTGATTTTTCCATCCACAATCACATAAAGACGATCACCAGGATCTCCTTCAGAAAATACAATTTGGCCTCTGGTGAAATCAATTTCAACCATGGACGCTCTTAAGGCAACTGAGGCCTCTTCATCAAGAGCAAGAAATAGGGGAGCGTTTCTAATTGCGTCTTCCATTAATCCTCTTCATTGTAGTCATTTCATTCTAGTTCTAGGACAATGCCCAAACAATTTTATGTCCTACTAGGCGCGTAATCTCTGAATATGGCTAGAACTAGCAAAGAATCACCTGAGGAATTAAAAGCACGAGCTAAAAAGATATACACAGGTTTAAATAAACTATATCCAAATGCTCATTGCGAATTAGATTTTAAAAACTCATTGCAATTAATTGTTGCCACAATTTTAGCGGCCCAGTGCACCGACAAACGGGTAAATATGGTCACGCCAGCTTTATTCAAAAAATATAAAAACGCTGAAGATTTTGCTAGTGCCAAGAAAAGTGAAATCGAAGAATTAATCAAATCAACTGGATTTTTTAAAAATAAGGCCACCAGCATTATTGGGATGGCGCGAAAAGTTTGTGATGATTTTGGTGGAAAAATTCCCAACAATTTGGAAGATTTAACTTCCCTTCCTGGAGTTGGAAGAAAAACAGCAAATGTGATTTTAGGAAATGCTTTCGACATTCCAGGAATTACAGTTGATACACATTTCGGAAGATTAAGCAGGAGATTTGGTTGGACAAAAGAAACAGATCCTGTAAAAGTAGAATTTGCAATACATGAGATATTTCCACCAAAATATTGGACTCATTTGAGCCAGTTAGTTGTGTGGCATGGAAGAAGAAGATGTCATGCACGAAAACCTGCTTGTGGAGCTTGTCCTATTGCTAAGTCATGTCCTTCATTTGGAGAAGGGCCAACGGATAAGGAAATAGCCTTGAAATTAGTTAAAAAAGATTCAGATTTTCGATAAGTTTAAAAGATATGAATTTCATCGACATTTTTATCGCCGCCGCTTTTCTGGTATTTGGTTGGATTGGTTTTAGACGAGGAATTCTCAGAACAGTTTTAAGCATTGTTGGTTTAGTTGTGGGTGGCGCTGCGGGAGCAATCGCTACTCCTTCTATTCAATCCTTAATTTCAAGTAGTGCATTCGGTTTTAAACCCACAATTGGATTGACCACAATCATTCTAGGCGCATCACTTGGGATGTTTTTGTTTGGAATTTTAGGAAGCTTTTTAAGAGTGGTTCTTTTACCTTTTCCATTCATGAAAACTTTAGATTCATTAATCGGTTTTGTTTTAGCAATTGTGGCAGTTGCATCAATAAGTTCAACTCTTTCAAGTGCTGCTCAAGTAATTCCCAACAAAACTGTGAATAATTTATTTGCCGAATCTCAGTTGATTTCTCAAATAAATCAATATCTTCCAGATCGATTTAAGAATGCTGCTCAAAAAATTCAAAACGTCATAACTGATTCACCATTACCTGAAGTGTTCAGGAGTTTGGTTGAATCAAGAATTGCACCAACACAATTAGCAGAAGATGTAAATGTTCCCGAAATAGTCAACCAGTCTGTTGCATCAACAGTCCGAATTGATGGCATAGCAGAAAGCTGTTCTGCTGCCATGGTGGGAACAGGTTTCATCGTTTCCCCAGAAAGGGTAATCACCAATGCACACGTTGTTGCCGGTGTTAAAAACCCCGTAGTAACTCTTTCAAAAACTAAAATCCAACTAGAAGGAAAAGTTATCGCCATAGACAGAAAAAAAGATATTGCTGTTATTTATGTTCCAGGGCTTAATGGAAACAAATTAACTTTTATAGGCCCTGCTACACCTAATGAAATAGGATTTGTGGTTGGTTATCCAAATGGTGGAAGTTTAAGAACAAGTGCTGTATCAGTTTCTTCAGAATTTGAATCCATTGGAACAGATATTGATGGTAATGGTGAAACTAGACGAGATGTGATCGTATTTGGAGGAGATGTTAGACCTGGAAATTCTGGTGGACCATTACTTAATGAACAAGGACAGGTCCTTGGAGTTGTATTTGCTGCCGATGCCGAAAACAAAAACACAGGATATGCCTTGGCTCCAAGTGAAGTTGCAAAATTAGTTAGTGAAACTGCATCATTAATGCAGGAAATTGAAACTGGAAATTGCGCAAAAGCTGCTTAATTTAAGGAATTCCAGCCAGAATCTTTTATCGGTTTTTTAATGTTTTCAGCTAGATATTTTGTAGTCTCACTGCCAATTCTTGATGCATCCCCAATACCCTTTACTTTCCTAAAAGATCTAAAAGCTAGAAGTACAAAAATGATTGACAGAGCAATCATGATTGCAGCCACAAGAAGAAATGAAGCCCAACTAGGTAAACCCCATTGAATAAATCCATAAGCAAGAGCAATAAGTAAGAAAAGTAATGAAACATTCATTAATAAAAATGCAGTGATTATCAAACCAATTCCAGAACCAATTTTCTTCACAGAATTAGTAAGACTCTTTTTCGCAATATCAATTTCACCTTTTACAATCGTGGCAAAATCCTCTACCGCTTGCAATATCATTTTTGCTACTGAGGTTTTTTCTGAATCTGACATTTTATCTCTCTTTTTGCTTGTTATAAGTATCGCAGAAGCAGATAGGGAACAACCATGATCACACTTAAAAATGTG
>JBJOKB010000100.1:0-11239 GCA_046046315.1 Actinomycetota bacterium
TGGTGTAAATTATCAGTGTGTAAGTTATTATCGACTTCTCCCACTCCATTTAAGTTATTTAAAGAAAATGGGGAGATGATTTATTGGTAATTTCTGCTCCCACATCTATGAGTAAAATAAAATTTCCAAAGCAGGTTCTATCTACGTAGGGGTCAATTAAAAACAAAAAACCCAGTAAAACGTGAGTTTACTGGGTTTTTCTTGCTCCCCTCATTGACGAAAGATGCAGCTATTCTACCATGTTGGATTTGATAATTATCTGCAAATTAAGGGTTTAGGTTTGTCCAATTTTAAATAAACTATGCAATCAACCTTTTTACGGTTATCGGAGTAAACAAACACCCTCTCCTGGTCTTATACCCATTTTCATTGAGTAGTTTTGATACTTCCGTTAAGTTGAGATACCCATTCTTCATTTGGAAGTGCTCGATAAAGGTCTTGGCCTTCTTCCAATTTTCGTTTTCGACCCTTTGTTGTTTTATTGTCATACTTCCTTTTTGACGACCCTCATTTGTTAGGTTGGCAACTGTTCCAAGGGTTTTGGTTTTTTTTAGTTCTCCTAATGCACGCTTTGTCCTTGAAGAAATCATCTCTCGCTCATACTGTGCCATTGTTCCAAATATACCGAGAGTAAGTGTATTCAATTCGGGCAGAGCAATACAACGCAACTTTACTCCCCTGTTTCGAATTGCGAATAAGAATTCCACCTCTCGTGTTAACCGGTCAAGTTTTGTGAATAGTAGCGTATATCCATGTTTGGAGCACTTCTCTAATGCCATCTCAAGACCTTTTCGAAAATTGTTCTTTCCGCTTTCCTGTTCAATGATGGTTTCAATTAATACACCGTCATTGTTCGAAACAAAATCCACTATCTGAGATTGCTGTTCATCCAATCCCAAGGATTGCTTCCCTGTACTTGTTCGTATATAACCAATGAATTTTTCCATAAAAACTCCTTTTGGCTAATGTAAAGCCAATAATTTAACAAACCAGCATCGTTCGTTTCTGATTTGTTAAATTATTGTTTTCAAAATTGCCAATCGAGAATTAAGAATTGATTACAAAATTTAAGTCATCAAAATTGGGCGCTTTTAATATTATATTATTAATGAAATTGAATTTTTTGTTCAATCCGAGCAAACTATTTGCTATTTTCACGCCAAAACAATTTTCTAATGAATAAGACTAAAGAGGTCCTTGAAGAGCGAGGTATCAAACAAAGATGGCTTGCTCAAAAGATTGTCAAATCCGACTCACCGGTGAATAATTACTTTCACCATTGCTCTGAACCAAGTCTGAGTACCCTATACAAAATTTCAGAAGTCCTTCAAATTGATGTTAAGTCCTTAATTACTGACCAAAGCCCAATACAGAATCATGGTTAAACAAAAGATAAAATTAAGAATACACGGAGACAATATAATTGAATGTGAAAGGACATTGACATTGATTGCACTTGCATTTAGCGGAAAAGTTGCAGCAAAAACTAAAAATCTTATTATTCCTTCATACTCCATACAGGTTTTAGAGAGAGAAATTTTTGATGTTGAATTACTTGGAGGGCACGACCGGTGGAATGTGAATTTTAATGCCGAACTTGCAAAATATGGAGCGCCATTACGTGAAGCAACAGACGCATATATTACCAAAGTTTCAAATGATGGTAAAACCGAAGAACTTTTACTTGCTATAGAATTTTGTAACGCATTACCTGCAGGGAATAATGCTTGGCAACGTAACGGCAGAGCTGTTACTTGTGCAGAAATTGGTATTCCATATTTTTATTTTGCCGAAATAGGAGGTGTTGAATTAGACGGAGATAGGAAAGTAAAAGCTCCTCGATTTCCAAATCCGATTGTTCCGTTTTCATATCTGACATCTTCGAAATCTTTGAATGTTGTTAGTGTTCCGGTTTATGAAGCTCACCCCGCAATTACTAATGATTTACGAAAAAAGTTTGCAAATATTTTCGGAAAAGAAGCAAGTTTAAATTTGCTAAAATCAATCATAGAACAAGGTCAAATTAATGATGCCATGGAGGTTCTGATTGAAAAAGGAGCTTCGCTTGTAAAAATCCTTTCCAACGACAGAAAACGAGTTGATACATTCCGAGCATTGGAATGGGATGAATTTTTAAAAATATCATCAGGGCAGAAAAAGGCGGAATGGATTAAAAACTATCCCAATAAACAAGTCTGGAAGAAAAAGTCATCAGAAAAAATAAACGTCACAAAGACATTCAAAACACTTTTAACCAAAGCTCAAGAACTCAATTTGCTGTCAATTGGAGCAAAAGAAATTCCGATTTGCCTTGTTGCAAATGGCAACATCAATAAATTTACTTCGCTTTTGAGAGAAATTTATCCAGCTGTCAAAATCAAAGAATTAGCGGACAAAATTGAAGCAAAAAACAAACCTCTAATTATTGTTTGGATTACAGGTTTTAAACCTAGAGGAGATGATTCTCGTCCAGACAGAGGACTTGTGCCACTTGCTCGAATGTTATTTGGTAACGACATTGATATTTTGACGATTGTTTATGGTCCTGCAGGAAAACAAACTTGGAAAACATTCAATGAAAATCCTGAAAGACTTGTAACAAGTAATGGACTTTGGCAAGCAGTTTTGAATTTGAGTAATTATGTTTTAGCTGATAGTGCAACATCTAAATTTGGAGTATTGGCAAACATTATAGACAGAGATTTGGAAAGAAAAAGCGTGAAAGTGATTTTTAATGCTGCCAAACCAAGCGGAGCCTATGGAGAACACGATGTTGATACAGCAATTCACACTATGTTTTCACGACAATCAAGTTTGAATATCTTTGAATCAATGTGTAATCCACCTGGTGGCGATTGGAGCGGAATTTCATATTTTGATTTTTCAGACAAAACAGAATACCGTTGGACTTCATTACCAAGAGTCTCTGCAAACAAAGCTAAACGTCCCGACCACATTATTCAAATTCACTCCAAGAAAGAAGAAATTTTCCTTGTCATTGAATCCAAAAACAATGCAAGAGATTTGGACGAAAATATTGGAGAGCGACTTTCGGAATATGTAAATGAATTGTTCAAAATGCCACCAACTGCATACAAACCCAATAAACAAGATTGGCAATCTTTCATAACTAAAAAATCACCATTGAGTAATGCTGTTACTTATTCAGGTGGTTCATTTGTTTACAAAAATTTAAACGAAATGAAAAATGAAATGGAAAAGGGCAAATTAGATTTTATTCTTGCATTTGAATTCAATAATGATGGGACGGAAACTATCGGACATCTTTTACTTTCAGACAAAAGCAAATTCTTGAACCGCATTATTACTGAAATTGTCTCGCAATTCAACGGAAGTTTGAAAATTAAAATATACTGATTCGTAAACGGCATCAATACTTGTCTTCATTGATTTTGTGAAAGGAGAATTTCCTGTTTTAATTTCTGTTTTGTGTTTGTATAATTCTTTTGGCAATTGATAATCGTATTCACGATTTCCAGCAGTTCCATCAAAAGTCAAAATCCATTTTGCACCTACAGAATTTAAACGTTCTAATTCTTTATAGAAATCATTTAGGTTAAATTCAGTTTTGGTATAGCGGTCTTTGGTTCCTCCATAAGGAGGGTCAAGAAATACAAAATCATTTTTGTCGACATCTACCAAAGTTTGACGATAATCACAATTCAAAAATTCAACATCACGAATAAAATAACTCCATTTTAAAATAACATCCCTTAATCTGTTTGGATTTATTCCGGGTCGGTTTTTGTGCATTGAATTATTAAACTCTCCATTTGTGTTATAGCGTATCAAGCCATTTACACAAGTACGTGTGAGGAATAAAAAATCAAACTCATTCTTCGTTTGATTAAAGTTATCACGAACTTCGTAATAAACATTGTGTCCCTCTTCTTGTAGTCTTTCCCAACGATTTTTATATTCTTCTGCAACTTGTTCGGGATTGTTTTTTATTTGATTCCAAAGATTAACCAGTTCAGGGATTATATCGCTTGCAACTGCGTTTGGAATTTGACGAAAAGGCAACATTGCACCGCCACCAATAAACGGCTCAATATATCTTTTTTGTTTTACAATATGTCTACTCAATTCGGGAGCAACATATCTTTTACTTCCCGACCATTTGATAACAGGCTCAACAATATTTTTTGGTTTTATCATCATAAGAAAAGTTGGCTTTTTATTTTTCTTTCTTCAAATAGTAATCTTTCTTTGGCAAGTTCAAAATAGTCTTCGTTGGTTTCAAATCCAACAGCTTGCATTCCATATTTCATACCTGCAATCATTTCTGTTCCCGAGCCTGCAAATGGCACAAGTAGTTTGCCACCTTTAATTCCCGAAATCATGAGTAATCTTTCTGATACCCTTAGCGGTTTTTGCGTTGGGTGTGTTCCAAAACTTAATTCATCTTTACTTTTGTTGTTTGGAATATCCCAAACTGTTCTTAATTGTTTGTCGGCTTCTTTCATATTATCGCCTTCAAACTTTGCTCGTTTCACATTATCATAATTGAAATTGTATTTTCGTTGCTTTTCACCGCCTGTATGAACCCACAAAATAGTTTCGTGGCTTGCTGTTAAGCGTCTTGCAGACAAATTTGGAAACGCATTGCGTTTATACCAAGTTACTTCATTAATTATTTCTAAGCCCAACAATTGACATAGCACATTCACAAAACCAGAATTGTGATAAGTTGCGTGAATCCAAATTGAACCTGACGGTTTTACTAATCTTTTTAATTGTGAGAGCCATTGATGAGTGCTTTTAAAAATATCGTTTCCTGTAAGCAAATCCCACTCCTCATTGTTTAATTTCCAATTGCCACCAAAACCATTTACTTTTTTATCACTTTCATAGTTCCATTTTGCAGAAGTTGCAGCTCCATAAGGTGGGTCGCAAATAGCCAAATCAAAAGAGTTGTCTGGTAAAGCAGACAAGCCTTGTATAGCATCTTGCAAATGCAACTCAAAATTATCGGTAATCATTTTTTTCATTTTTTAATGTATGGTGTTATTTGCTCCATTACTAGATTGACAGCTTCATAAGTTGTGTCATTTACTCCGTATTCCTTGATAATTCTTTCAGCAGTTGCTTTAACTTTCAAATTGGTTTCGGCAACTTTATAATACTTCGCTAACTTTTTTATTTGTTCGTCAGTTGGTAATCTTTCGCTTCTTTCCAACTTGCTCAACAGTGGCGAATCAATATCCGTTCCGACAGAAACTTGGTGCAAGGTTTGCCCCTTATCCTTTCGAAGTTGCCTTAAATATTGACCTAATTCAGAGTTTAAAACTATCATTTTGCAATTTTACGACTTGTCAAGATATGACAAATTTAAGGAGGTTTTTCAAGTTGACCAAAAAAAAGTGAAACAAAGTTTTCAACAAAAAATAAATCACATTTTAGAAACCAAAATCAAGGACTTCTCAATCCTATGCAAAAGAATATCAACCTGCAATGAGCGATTTGCAATAGTTCAGGTTTATTGCATTATATTATGATATGTTTTGAAAATTACGAATTTTATCACTTACCAAATAGTTACCGGATGTTTGTTTTACTTTTGTGGAAATTCGGGTTTAATGGAAACTGACTTATAGAGGCCTGCGCCCCTCCAATCCCCCTCACATCCCAACTCATCATAGCCTGTCATTAAACCGATAACAGGGGCCTCAAATATTCAAGGTAAATATTTTGGCAAAAAACCCTTGTTTTGAAAAATGTCCCAAAACTGGTTTAAAAAATTCCAGAAAAAATTTAGGAATTTTCGGGTTCAATATTTTTATGTTCGTTCTTTATCTCGGTAAAAACATCTTTGAATTCTGATAGATTGGATTCAATTTCCCTGACGCAATTGAATATGAAATTTTTGATATGGTGCCTTTTGGCTCTCAGTGTAACAAGATAGTCATCGTTTTCACCAAATTCGAAACTACTTAATATTCTTTCTACCTTTTGATTCATCTCTTCAGTTGGCTCAAAGTTTAATTGATAAAGCTCCCAACTCTCGATGTGGTATGGTCCTGGTTCAGAGAAAGCGTTTTTTATATATTCTCCGAGTTGTTGGTGGTTTAAGTCATCTATTTTCATTGCCTAGGTGTTTTTGAATGGCCTCACGAATTATTTTACTCTTTGTTTTCTTTTCGGTTATTGTTGCCGCTAGTATGTAGCGCATTTGTGCTTCTGAGATACGAATAATCAAAGTTTTGCGAAGTTTAGCCATTGTTTTATAATAAATATGAATTAGATGATAAAAAGTATTACGATACTTTTTATTTTCAATTATTTTGATTATTATTTGAATAGATGTAATACTTTTTGGAATAACAAAGTATTTATATTTAACATGATAAATGGAACGGGAATTACAACGGTGGCGTTTATCAGAAGGCGGATGACCACGGGACGGGGTTTGAAATCCAACACCAGCACAAAGTCGAAAGGTGAAACCCCAGGGTGAGTGAACACTCTGAAGTAGTCGACAATTCGAATTTTCACTGAAATTCGAACGAATCTCAACCTAACATAAGGTGAGACGGAGTGTCGACCATCAATGATTTAAAGTTGATGGAGGACACTTCGCACGCTCCAACTCACCAACATAGATTAATACCCAGCAACTAGAAAAACAAACTAGATACTAGCAACTAGATACTAGCAACTAGATACTAGTAACTAGAAAATAGAATTAATTAACTACTACTAGAGCAAGTATGTCACTAGAATCCATTATTTAAACCTTATACCGGATTTATATTGAATTGATTACATTACCTGTAAGGGCATCCTTTAGACACTCGAGAATAGAAAACAGGGCACTGTTCCATATGTTTAAGAGACTTTGTTTAAATTCAAACAATCTTAAACTGTTGAAAAACAATGAGATGTAAAATATTTTTAAAATTGTGACAAAATAATTTGGTAATGTAAATTATCTTCTTCATCTTTGCCATATCAATTGAATATGATGAGCGTATCAATCTTCACATTAGGCACTGCCATCAAGGCTTACTTCCTTTTTCTTGGGCTGCCCAAGAACTTGGGGGAAGGGCCATTTGAAGAGTGGCTTGTTAAAGATGGATTCGAACAAAATGTATTGAATGATGAAGCCAAACAACCTTTAATCAAGGAACTAGAACAGTTAAAAAATAAGTTCAGGGTGGACTTGTTGGATTCCAGTAGAATGGTTGATGAAAAGGGAAATCCCATAACTCCACTTCAAACGACAGAGTTAATCGCAGCAGCTATGATTCGAATTGACAAACTTCGGCTCGTTATAAACCATGAAATCTCAATTGTGAAAAATCTTCACAAACCAACCGGTGTGAATTATATCGTGGCAAGAACCTATTGGATTGATACTCGAGGTAAAAAGTTCAGGAGGTTTGCTAAAAATCTTGGAGCTGAAGATAAAGTAATGGTGAAGGGTAAAATACCCAAAGAAAGAATGGAGCAAATAGAATTGGAAATAGATAAAATGATGCTAAATCAATACAGGTTGGAATTCAGTTAATTCCAATTGCTGCCGAGCAGCGGACATACAGATGCTAAATTTTAAATCCAAAAAAATGGAAAACATCTGTATTATGGACATTCAAGTCCATCCGAAAATTGGCAATCCTGAGATTGCAGAGAAATCACTGAACCGAATGACCTACCTCATGGAGGTGTTCGGTCAATTCCAACCCCTCTCAATTGTCGAAGAAGGAGGTCGGCCTTACGTCGTAGATGGAATTATTCGTCTTGCAGCAGCCAAGAAGTTAGGTTGGAATTCCGTTTCAATCAAGAAAGTAGATTGGCGAGAAGATGAAATTCTAACCAATCGTCTGATTTCCAACGTCGCAAGCAAGCGGAAGCATTGGCAACTAGCGCAAGAAGCAAGCGCATTCATCAACAATTTGATTGGCAAATCACAAGGTAAGAAGAGAGACATTAGTGAAATCGCTCATCTACTAGAGGAAACCAATGAGAAGAAACTCAAGGAACTTGCAGGTGACATAAACAAATTAACATGTGAAATTCTTGGACTTCCGTTCAAGAAAAACACACTATGTAACTTGTTGAAAGTTTATGAGGTTCACCAGAACCCCACTGAAGAACTGATTAATTTGAGGTTATTCGAGTTACTCGATGAGGGTGAAATATCCATTAATCGGGCCTATGAACTCTGTATTAACTATCAAAAAGCGACAGTTGAACGTGGGAAGACCGCACTCAAAGATGTAATTGAATATTCGAAGAAGTCAATTACAGACGACCCAAATCATATGGTGTTTACACATACCAATGAAGATTTGTCATTTCTTAAAGATGGGCAAGTAAATACCATTATCTGTTCACCGCCGTATGCAAGAGGGCAGGCAAATTACACCAATGCAAAAAGAAATTTGAACACCCGTGTAATTCATGGTGAAGAAGCAACCATTGAAGAATACATCAAAAAGGAAGTAGAAGTTTACCGAGAAGTAAGAAATAAACTCAAAGATGATGGTAGTTTATTTATTGTCATTGGAGAATCATTCAAAGATGGATGTGACGGAGTCCGAGAACATTTAGTTGTGGCAATGATTAAGGATGGGTGGCACTATGCATCTAACTTCAATTGGGTTAAAGCAGCACAGAAACCGCAATCGTTGAAGGGTCGTTTACAGCCAGCGGGAGAGCATATTTTGCATTTTACCAAATCATCTAAATTCGCATTCCGAGAGTTAAAGAAGTGGACAGGTGGAGAATTTTCATTGGCAAGAACAACTGGTGACGGATTCAAGGATGGAATCAAACGCCCTGGCCACTACCTCAAGTGGCCAATTGAGAGATTCCGAACTTTCATAGAAGAACAGAATTTTGTTGGATTCCTAAAGGAAAATGGGTTCAATACAGGTGAGGTAAGTGAATATGGAAAACCAAATCACCCTTGTCCTTTTCCCTTGAATCTAGTTTTGTTTTTAACGTTACTCACCACAGAAATAGGCGACACTGTCGCAGATATTTGGGGAGGGACTGGTACAGTCTCTTACGGTGCAAAAATACTTCATCGCAAATCTATTTCTGTTGACATTGACAAGGTCGCCAATCAATATGCAGCGAACAGATTATTAAAGTGTGACCATCATGTTTTCACTGAAAGTGAATTAAATGAGGTTGAGGGGTACTTTACTCCAATACACGAGAAAGACCTTTCGATGGCCGCGTAAAATTGTCGTAAAATCCATTTAGGTTCAATTTTTCACCTTGGGAGGGAGCAATCCCTCCCGGGGTAGAGAAATCCCGAAAAAACGACTGAAAATGGGTCCTGGTGCAATGCACAGGGAACTAATCCCTTCTTCAAATACATCCAAAGCTAAAACAAAACAAATCCAATGGGTTTGCACTAAAGAATTAGCTATGGTAACAAATGAAGAAATCCAAAAAGTTCTAAAGAGTGACGGAGTTCACTGTAATGAACAAGAATTAAATCTCGTAAGAGATTTGATGGTCGAATTAGCTCGTATAGAGTACGAGTTTTATCAAGAACAAAAAAATCAAGGATTATGCATTGAAAATGGAAAACTGGACATTAGCAACATTAACAATTTAAAACAAGCATCATGAAAAAAGTAATTGGGTACCGCCGTGTTTCTACAGACGAACAAGCCGAAAAGGGATTTTCTCTTCAACATCAAGAAGATGTACTACGTGCATATTGTCAAGCACAAAAGTTGGAATTGATTGATATCTATACAGATGATTATTCTGGTAAAGATTTTGACCGTCCCGCATGGAAAAAATTAAAAGAATATTGTAAAAAGCACAAACGAGATGTAGATATCATTTTAACCACCAAATGGGATAGGTGGAGTCGAAATGTTCATGCGGCATATTCTGAGCTCGGTGAACTTCAGAAAATGGGAATTGAGGTTCACACAGTTGAGCAGCAATTGGATTTAACAAATCCGGACAACAAGGTTTTACTTTCAATCTACCTGACCATACCAGAGGTTGAGAACATGAAGAACTCAATTAGAACGACTGAAGCATCCCGCAAGGCCCGGATGTTAGGTTGTTGGACCGGAGGAGCTCCTGTCGGTTACGTGAATTCTAGAACTGAAGTTGATAAACGTTCAACATTATCTCCTGGAGAAAAAGCACCTATAGTTACAGAGGCATTCAAGAAGATGGCTTCTGGTCTATATGCAGCAGATGAAATTCGGAGATGGATGAATTTGCAAGGTGTAAAAATTTCTAAGAATCAGTTTTTGAACTTGGTTAGAAACATCGCATATACCGGTCGTGTACCAGTAAAAGCATACAAGAAAGAACCTGAAACTATTGTGTTTGGTCTTCATCCTCCTCTGATTTCGGACGAAGTTTTTGCAGCGGCAAATGAAGTGTTGAACGGTCGACGGAAAAAGATGAAATTTAAACTTGATAAGAGTGATATATACCCTTTGAAAGGTCTATTGCGATGTGATAAACACAATCTTGCATTATCAGCAGCCCCAAGTAAAGGTAGATACGGTACATATCATTATTATTTATGTACTGTGAAAAATGACCGGTGTAAAAGGTATCGAATCGAATGGGTACACGATTTAGTTGAACAGGAGTTGTCAAAGATTCAATTTTCAGCAGGGGTAGTTGCTCTTTACAGAACAATGCTTTCTCGACTTTTTGTTTTAGAAGGTCAAGAGAGGAAAGCAAGAGAGAATATACTTAAAGCACAAATTGAAAAACTCAAAAGTCAAAAAAGCGTACTTCAAACTCACTTCATGGAGGAGAAGATTACCGTTGAAGAGTACAGGGAGTTAAAAACGGCACAAGATGACAAGCTGTATCAAATACAGATACAACTCGATGAATTAACTGAAAAGATTGACCCTATTAGTGAGTACCTAAGTAGTTATGTTCCAATGTTGGAGAATCTATTGGATTTCTATCGTTCAAGTGATGGTAAGACCAAAAAACGGATACTTAGCTGCATCTTTTCTGAAAAAATCCATTTTGACGAAAACAGAGATGCAGCTATTTCTTACAGTACACCCATTTCAATTTTACTCAACGCCAGTAAGGTTTTGGGAGGATTGAAAAAAGAAAAGGAGGTCAAAAATGACCTCCTGTCCACTTTGGCTCCCCTCATTGACGAAAGATGCAGCTATTCTACCATGTTGGATTTGATAATTATCTGCAAATTAAGGGTTTAGGTTTGTCCAATTTTAAATAAACTATGCAATCAACCTTTTTA
>JBJOKB010000020.1:0-17344 GCA_046046315.1 Actinomycetota bacterium
AAACACTTACTTGCGAGTCTTAAGCACCAATCTTGATCGAGACGCGCTTGTCTCTCGATTGGTAAACGGTTAAATCATGTCTCTACAACCACGTACTGCTGCCCCTGGAAAAGCCCGCCGCGCAGCCTCAGCTGGAAAGCCGCGCACAAAGAAGAACGCTGCTAAATCCACTAAATCAACATTTAACCCAATAGATAAAGAAGTACGCGCTGTTAAAAAAGATGCGCCGAAAACTACTCGCCGTTACAGCGATGGTCCAAAGGGAACTCCAACACGTAAAGAAGAGCGCAACTTAGAACGCTCAAAGCTCCGCGCAAAGCGTTACCAAGAAAAGATTGCACCAAAAGCCAAGACAACTTCACGCGCTGATGAATTCGTAGCAAAGCGCGCAGAACGCGCTGAGCGTCCAGAAAAAACAGAGCGCACATTTAAGAAAACCGAATACCGCTCCGGTGAATACAAGAAGACAACTTTCAAAAAGACAGATAAGAAATCAGAGTTCAAAAAGACTGACTACAAACAATCTGACACTCGTCCGACCACACGCCGCGAAGCGGCGAAGGCGGACCCAGCAAATGATGGACGTCCAAACTTTGTCCCACAAAAGCGCACCAAGTGGATCCCTGGTCAAAAGCCGCGCAAGCCTGAAACAGAGCGCCCAGATACAACGCGTGCGAATAACAGAACTGAGAGAACTTTCAAACCTCGCAGCACAACTGATTCACGTACAGTAAACAAAACGTATAGCGGCAAGAAATCAACCACTGCATACCCACGCACACACACCCGTGAAGCAGTTGATTTCGGTGCAAACGATAATTACATCGTCGATCCAACACCGACAACAACAACTCTTACTGACTCAGACACCACTTGGGCACAACTAGGTATTTCAGCACCACTCATTAATGCACTTACTGCACAAGGAAAAACAGCACCATTTCCTATTCAGATTGCAACGCTTCCTGATGCACTCAAAGGCCACGACATCTTGGGTCGAGGACAAACAGGTTCAGGTAAAACTCTTGCATTTGGTTTAGCACTTCTTAACAACCTACAAAACAAACAGGCAAAGCCCCACAAGCCACTTGCTTTAGTACTCACACCAACTCGCGAACTTGCACAACAAATCGATGAAGTTCTAACGCCACTTGCTCGCGCAATCGGTCACGAATCAGTTGTTATCGCTGGTGGTATGCCATATGCCAAGCAGATCACTGCAATGCGTAAAGCTGTTGCCATTCTTGTTGCAACACCTGGTCGCCTCATCGATTTACTTAATCGCGGAGAAGTACAACTCGATAACCTCGAAATCACAGTCCTTGATGAAGCAGATCAAATGGCTGACATGGGCTTCTTGCCAGTTGTAAAAGAGATTCTTGATCAGGGCAAAATGGGCGGACAACGTCTGCTGTTTTCTGCAACTCTTGATCGCGGTGTTGACTCGCTCGTTAAGTCATACCTAAAGAACCCAAAGACACACTCATTACAAAACGACCGTGCATCTGTATCAACTATGGATCACCACGTTCTAGTTATGCACCCTGGTGATAAAGAATTAATCACTGCACAAATCGCAGCACGCAATGGAAAAACAATTCTCTTTGTTAAAACTCAACGCGGCGCCGATCGTCTTGCCGACAACCTCGCAAAAGCAGGCGTACCTGTCGGTGCCCTGCACGGTGGAAAGTCACAAGCAGTTCGTACTCGCACACTCAAGTTATTTAAAGAACAAGAAAACGCGGCCCTCGTCGCAACTGATGTCGCCGCCCGCGGTATCCACGTTGATGGCATCTCACTCGTTGTTCACGTAGATACACCAACAGATCACAAAGATTATCTACACCGCTCTGGCCGCACAGCACGTGCCGGCGAAGCTGGTGGAGTAGTAGTCCTTGCAACAACAAAACAACAAACATCAGTTAAGGGATTAACTTCTCGCGCTGGTGTCACACCTAAATTCGTCGGCGTAAAGCCAAATGATGCCGAATTAATGACAATCACAGGCGCCCAAGAACCAAGTGGAATTCCTTACGTCGCCCCAATTGTTGAAAACCGTGGACCTTCTCGCTCTGGTGGAAAGCGCCCGAGACCGAATTCAAGTCAGCGTCGTAGAAGGCCCAGGTAGGGCTTAAAGGGAAAAGGTCTGGACAATGCAAATCAAATCCTACATAGAAGCATTTCTCAAAACTAGAAGGCTGAATAAGTACCTTAAATATGTAAAGCAAAAACCAGGATATGCACCAGACCTTCACAGATATACACCTTACTTTGAACCGTGGCATCACAACCCTGAATTTCAGCCATATTTAGAAATATCAAAGAACTTAACCGTTGTCCCACCGGAAAGAATATGGATAATTGTAAATACTCTCCGCAATGTAATAAAACTTACGGGATCCGTTTGTGAATTTGGGGTTTACAAAGGAGGTACTGCCTTAGTTATTTCAAAAGTAATCACTGAGTCAGAAATTAAGAAAAATCTATATCTGTACGACTCATTCGAGGGTATGCCAAATTTTGCCACTAATAATGATTGGCATGATGAAACTTGGTTTGCTGACACATCCCTTGAAGTAACTGCTTCAATGATCGAGAATTCCGAATTTTTGGACGTCAGATTTGTTAAGGGAATAATTCCACAAACTCTATCCATTGCCTTGCCAGAAAAAATTTGTTTTGCTCATATTGATTTAGATTTATATGTGAGCATTATCGAAACACTTCATAGAATCTATAATAAAATTGTTATGGGGGGAATTTTACTGATTGATGACTATGGAGAACCAACTTGCTATGGGGCACGTTTAGCTGTCGATGAATTTTTTAATGATAAGCCAGAATTTCCTGTCATTTTACCGACAGGCCAAGCACTGATTATCAGGGGTGATTAGTCTATGTTTAATCGAAAAAAAATAAAACATCTTGAAGAACAACTTGTTCAACTTCAAAACAAATTTGAAGAAGAAATATATTACACTTCCAAAGCGGCAAACCCATTATTTGGAAAAAGAGTATACGAACTAAAAAAGTTATTGAATCTTTACGCGTTAGACCAGGAAATCAAATGGTTTGGAACCCATGGCGATGGTGGCTATCTACTTATTGATGATTTATCCGATAGTGACACGCTTATTTCAGGCGGAATTGGGGATAATGACTCATTCGAACGTGAAATTGCGCCGTATATTAAACAAATTCAGATGTTTGATCACACGATTAAGAACTATAAGGTGCCAGCTAGCAATTCAAAGTTCCACCAACTAAAGATTTCAGAACACAATGGTCTAAATGAAATTTCAATTGAAAAGATAGCAACAGATAATCCCTCAGAAGATTATCTCTTGAAACTCGACATCGAAGGTGATGAGTGGGCTGTATTGGACTCTTTAGAAACAGTTTTTCTAGACAAGTTTCGACAAATAATCGTGGAGTTTCATTATTTTAATCGTGGAATTCAATTTGATTTCCCACGAATAGTTCGGGTGTTGGAAAAACTAATGACAAATCATTCACCCTTTTCAATTCATGCGAATAACCATGGTAAGTATATGTATTTTGGAGATCAATCTTTTCCTCAAACTCTCGAGATAGGGTTCGCACGAAATCGATCATACGAGCTCAGATTAGAAAAAGAAGTTTCCCGGCACACACTTCAGCATCAAAATGCTGAAGAATATGAGGAATTTTTGCTATGGTAATAAATCTAGTGAATCTTTGTCGAAATTCCTTGTGGATTTAGAGAAATTTTAAGCGTTAATTCGTTTTGAAATCTTAATTCAAATTTCTCGCGATTTGATTCTGGAACTAGAAATAGTACATATCCTGAACTACCTGCTCCGCACAATTTTCCCGCAGAAGCTCCGTTCGTTAATCCTTCCTTGATGATATTGTCAACTCTAGAATTTGAAACATCCTTTCCAAAGTGCTTCTTCAGATTCCAGCTTTCATTCATTAAGTCGGACAATTTTTCAATAATCTTTGGCGCTGAATCCATTTTTGGAAGTTCGACACTGCCCTCTTCTGCTAACTTTTTCATTTCATGAAAATACTTTACGGTTTTCTTTTCCATAATTGAGTGAGTTGTTTGACTGGCGAAAGTATTTGAGTCTCTGTCTGAGCCCACGTAAACCAAATAATGGTAAGCAGAAAGTTCGTCTAGCAGAGTGTCGGAATAGAATGGTTGTGATATCAAATTTTCGAGTTTTGAAAAATGGTAAGTCCTTAGATTTCCAAATGTTGCATGGTATTGATCTTGTATTCCTCCAATTTCATTCAATATTTTTCTCTCTAGATTGATGGCGTCTTCAGCTAAATAATATTTTGATATATTTTCGTTGCCTAGATATTTTTGTATTCCACTTAGCAAGGCAACAGTAAATGCGCTGGATGAACCAAGTCCGCTTTTTCCCGGTAAATCTGCAAATGTCGCAATATTCAGTCTTTCATTTGGCGCATAAAGTTTTAGCGCCTCCCGGACCACAGGATGGCTCAGATCAGACGGTGACGCTACGCTTTCAATTTTTCGATATGTAAATCTTATATTTTCATCTGCTATTTTTGATAATTCATTTAGAAATATATAAACTCTTTTGTTTATTGCACTGCCGATAATAACGCTACCAAATTCCATGTAGTAGGAGTGGTAGTCTGTACCACCTCCCAGATAGGAAATTCGGAGAGGTGCTGAACTAATTATCATGACTAGTTTTTGTTTCCGAAAAGTATTTTTCTATTTGACCACATAAAGCCTGACCAATTGCGATGTGCAGTTCTTGTATGTGTGAGGTAACGTTAGAATCAACCAAAATATAGTGGTCAGAAATGCTCAATGCTGTTCCTCCACTTTTCCCTAGGAGGGATACAGTTTTTATGCCAAGCGATTTCGCTTTTTCAATTCCTTTGATCACGTTTACACTATCGCCTGAAGTGCTTATTGAAATGAGAACATCGCCTTGATGGCCTAAGGCCTCAATTTGTCGCTCAAATATATAGTCATAACCAAAATCATTTGAAATGGCAGTAATGATTGAACTATTGGTTGTTAATGCCATTGAGTTTAGAGGTTGCCGATTTCTTTCAAATCTTCCAACGAGTTCTGCGGCTAAGTGTTCGGCATCTGATGCTGAGCCTCCGTTCCCGCACCAGAATATGTTTTTTTGGTGTTCGAGGGCTTCGATTATGAGATTTTGAATCTTAACAATTTCATCCATAACTAGGTCATTCTTTGCAAATGTCTCGAAAATAGAACTCGTTTGTAAAAAGTAATTAGAGTAATGCTTAGAATTCACTTTAAATCTCCCATCAATCGCAGAAAATCTTGAGCAGTTTTTTCCCAAGTAAGAACTTCCATCTTATTTAGTGAAACCATATCTAATTCTGAGTTCAAGTTACTAAGTATGGCTTTTTTGAGCCCTTCATGGGTGCCATTGTAAATACTTAAATACTCCTTTGGGTATGATTCCATGACGGCCGGAATGCTATTAACAATCGCGGGGACTCCAAGTGAAAAAGCTTCTCCGGGAGTCAAACCAACCCCTTCGGCAATCGAAGCAAGAATCAAACCCCTTGACTTTTTCAAATTTTCCTGAATTTGCTTTGTGGACGGATTAAGCTTGAGGATCAATGGGTAACCCCTAGCAACTAAATCTTTAATTTTGAGCCTTTCGATTTCGCAATTCCATCCATAATTTCCGTAAACGTGTAGCTCGGTGTCTAAACCAGAGTTCCAGAGTTCCTCAAAAACTTCCAATACCTGAAGTAAGTTTTTTCTAGGTTCGATGGTTCCGATAGTCACGAAATAATTAAACAACTCTTTTTTTCCAGATTCATAGTATTCGAAGTTTACAAGCGGCCTGCGAATTACGCTTATCGATGGATTATGAAAAATGTTTGGAGCTGAGATAACTTTTCTTGACTCAAATAGTAGATTTAGAGAATTCCTCACAGTCTCTGTTTGACAGATTATATTCGTCGATCCAAAAATCAAATCAAGAAAATTAGCGACGTTATCTCTTGTATAATTTGAAGTAAATTCAGGATGAGTTACAGGGAACATATCATGTATACATAAATACAATTCGTTATTAGAGAAACGCTGGATGGAATTTAAACTTTTTACGCTTAAGTTGTCTAAGATGCTCTCGGGTGCAACGATACGGCAATTAACGGGAATAATGCTCTCCTTGCTCAAAGAATCCTTATAAAACAAATAATAAATAGGAACCCTAAATGGGAGCAGGATCTTCTTAATGATAGAGATTTTCACTAGTCGGTTTTTCCATAGTGACCGGAGTGAATAAAAAATCTTTAACTTTATACTGACCTTGCCCGCCAACAAGCCCATTTCTATTTTACGGATAACGCCCTTTTCGTTGGATACAAAAAGAATGTTTGGGTTTATTTTTAGCATGGCATTTGCCAGATTAAGTGAATAGTTCTGAATTCCCGTCTGACTTCCAGATTTCCATGTGTGAGTAAGATCCATAAGTATTGTATTTCTTACTATTCTTACCTCTTGAATTTTGGCATCACAGCAACAGAAGCGTCGGTATTCTAAAGGTGAAATAATTTTTCCTGAATAAAGAGATTCAAGTAACCAGATTTCCTCATTTAAAACGTTGAGTTTGTTGAGTCTTTTCATGCATTTTTTGCAATTCATTTTTGCTATATTTAACATAGGTGGTTTCTCATGAATTGAATTAGCTCGTTGGTTTCATCGAGTAGTTTTGGACTATATATGTCTGTATCCCTGAAGCTTTCCAGTGGATTCTTTAGTCTTAGGAGAAAGTTTTCTTCGTCAAAACAGTTCTTATCTTTTAAGAGTTCTCTGTGCGCTGGAATGTCACTAACCAGTGAGGGAATTCCTCGAATAAGTGCATCCAATAATGGAATATTAAATCCTTCATCTTGGCTCAACGAAATGTAGCCCATCGTTGAATCATAAGCTTCACTCAGCTTTGCATCACAAATGGTGCCCAAAAATTCTATTTTTGTCCGTTCCGTATTTAACTTCAGGTGCATCCGCTGGCGCCAACTCGTACTTCGACCAATTACGTAAGTTTTTATTCCTGTTTTGTCAAATAACAACCCTGCAAAGTTCGTTGTTGCACTGATGTTTCTGCGGCTAAATAATGTTCCGACATTCAATACATACTTTAAATTTAACATATTACTATTTCTGCAAATTGCACATTTGTTACAAGGTGTTAATTCAAATCTACTTTCTTGACATGGAATTACAAATATTCTTAAATCAATTCCGCACATCTTTCTTAGCTCCATCTTCGTGTGAACAGAGTTGACAACGAAAATTGCCCGATTAACAGCTTCTTCTATTGATCTCTTAAAGATCTTGCGTTGAAGAAAAGAATAGTCATTTGGAAATGTTATCGGATATAGATCATGTACTCTCAATATCCAATTTGAGTGCTTTGGGGGGATATAAATACCCGGCTGAGACTGCCAGTAAACATGTTTACTTGGGTTCTGAGGATAGATTTTTAGTAAATTTAGAATTAAACAAACTAATTTTTGCATCGCTTTTATGATTTTCGTTTTATTCAAATGGTCGATATTTTTAAAAAATTGAGGCTCTGGATAGTAGATTTCTACTTGAAATTGTTGTCTCAGTTTCTCAATCAAAGATAACGAATCCCTCGCTATACCCCCAGCCAATCTAGGAGAAGTTAAAAAACTTCCATCATAAATTATTTTCATTTTTCAAAGTGAATGGTTAATTCTTCAATATGTTTTGTATGGGTAGGAGTGCCTTGTACTCCTAGGTCAATAGGAACAAAATGTAAAGTATAGATTCCTTTCTCGCCTATTCCTTTCATTATCTCTTTCGGAAGAATGCCATTTTCTGACATCTTGTACCATTTTCTATATACATCAGTTTTTTTTCCTGGGATTACTTCCTGAATGCTTATACCTGTTGTTGTTATACCATTGTCTTCAATGAATTTTGGTTTATAGATGGCTTCAACCCAACCTTGGGTTGAGAGAATCTTTCTTTGGAAGTTCACGCTTATAGATTCCATTTTTACTCGACACTTTGTGGAACTCGGACATTCGGTTAAGTTGAGGGATGTTGATACCTTTTCAACATGACTATTTTCCCATCTCGGTAAACCTACAGTAAGCGCAAGCAGTACCATCAAAACGGTAAGAAAACTAAAAGAGTTGGTTAGTAAGCGTGTATTAAACGTAATTTCCGAGCTTGTCGACAAAAAGAAAATTAATGCTAATAAAAGAAGCATGGTTGGTAGAAAGTACTCTCTTGATGTACCAAATTTAATTACAGAACCATTCAACACGGTTAATGAAGTGTAACCAACAATAAACGTTACGCCTGTTCCAACAAAAAGAATGAAATACATCAAATTAAGATTCAATTTGAACTTAAAAAACACTCTTACAAGTATTCCTGTTAGTATTAAGATTACCGGACCAAGACTAGCAATCTGCAATAGAATTGGCTGTGACCAAATTCGGGATACGTCATCTAATATACCTGTATATGAATTATCAGGGCAGTAGCTGTTGTAGCATGGATCAACAAAAACTCCAACAAATCGAGAGATTAGCCCTGTGAAATACAAATCTTTAAAACCTGGAAAGATTTCTTCTACTTTCCAATACTGAGAGAAAATTGTAAAATTTCCAGCGAGTAGACCGACAAATATCCAGGAAGAAATCATTCCTAGAATATAAATTGTAAATTTTTGTGCAATCTCGAATTTAGCGATGATTCTGGCTTTGATCTCGGGAATTATGTTTAATGAAATAAAAATGAAACCAAAAATCATCAAAATTAACCCGTCGGCTTCTCTAACCTGTCGTGCATAAAATGCAAGAAAGCCAACTGAAAAAATCGCCGCCGAATTCTTGATGTTTGACATTTTATTGTTCTTCATTAGGAAAAGCAGGTAAACGGCCAAAGACCAAATTGCGTAAGTTAAAAAATTAGTCCAAGGAATATCCGAATAAGTAAAAACAGGAATGACAGCGAATCCAATAAGGCTTGCGGTAATAATCCTGGTTTTTTCTTGCACAGTAACTTTTGAACTTGATAACAAAGATTGAATTGATAGAGAAATAAATACAGCTGCAATGGCAAAACACAATCGATTAGTTAATACCATCGCATTTGAGGCATCGATGCCAAAAATTCTACTTATCAATCTTATTAGTCCCACGTAACCAGGCCCAACCCAGCCGTCATGACTCCATGTTGAATCGTTTTTTTCCTGTAAATTGATTACACCTTGCCAAAAAAGATTCTGGTCGTTCCAATCTTTTGTCGAAGACAAACCCTTTCCAGTTGGAGGCAACATTAGGTAAAGCAACCCCACGACAAATGGTGCAATTTTACTATTCAAAATCCATCCTACAAAACGATCCTTTTTATTTATCTTCAATTTGACTCCACTTCTTCCACAGTCGACTTCTATATGGGGCTAGTTCCATTTTTAGTTCAAATTTTCGAGTGAAGAATCTTACTATCGTTTTTGCGAATGATATTGGATGAAAAAATAGTTTTAAGGTCAGGAATTGAATATACCAATTCAATCTTATTGTCGATAACTTTCTATAATCCAATCGCCAGGTTGGTGAGAATGAAACATCCGTTAATGAAAATTTATCCGCTTTCTTGAAAACCTGCGAACCAGGAATGGGGGCAATAATAAAGATTGCTATCTCATCAATTCCTTTTCTTGTAAATTTACGAATTAACTTTATCGTATCTCGGCGATCACGTTTTTCTTCATTTGGCATTCCCAGAACAAAGCACGCCTGTGTCTTCACTCCATACTTTTTGCACCATCTAATAAGTTGAACCGCGTGTTTATTATCAAATCGTTTTCCAATCTCAATTTTTGTATTAAGCGAACCTGATTCGGGAGAAATGGAAAGATATCTGAGGCCTGATTTCGCCAAAGATTTCAAAATTACTTCATTTTTTATTGTTTCTGCTTTGGTTCCCGCCACTATTTTCCAACTGATTTTTAGTGGAGAAACTAACTCCGCAATTTTTTCAATGCGCTGAATGTCAATCGTGGGATTCAAATCTTCTAAGTGAAACTCTTTCACACCCATCTCATCACTTAGGTATCTTATTTCGTTAAACACCTCCAGGGGAGGCCGGCCAATCCAGTTTCGGTTATTCGTGGCAGGCACCACGCAGAACGAGCAATTAAATGGGCATCCTCTGGAGGTTAAAATTGGAAGATATTTTGAAGTTGTGAAGGGGCCATGGGAAAGCTTAAATCGCCAATAATTAGTTGTAGGAAAGTTTTTCCAGTTTGGGATTGGTACATTTTTTGAAATAGATGAAGTCAGCTGTTCCATTCCTAAATACTTGAATATTGAACTTAGTTGCTCTTCGTAATATCCAGTGATAATTCCATTTGCACCAGCATCCCTGAAAATTTGCTCTAGCGGTTTCAGTGAGTACGCTGTTACGGCTTGGGTATTTTCCAGGACTAATATTTTGGCCTGGCTATATTTCTTCCGTACTTCTTGAATTATTTCGATCACGGATTCGTGGTTTGAGGCTTGATTTGCATAAACTATGACACACTCGCAATCACTTATTTCCTGAATTAAATCTTCTATGTAAGCACCAAAATTCCAATAGTGGGTACCTTGAAATACCTGATTAGGACGTGATCCAAAGCAATCAATAACTTTATGTTTTAAATTTAAATTCATTAGATAAGCTGAAATAGTTGCCAATCCAATAGGCATATAAATTATACCAGTGGTGAATGTATCGTGTTTTTGAACCTTTAATGGTGGTGAAATTAAATACAGCATAAATATTTAGTTTCTCCTCATGAAACCAAGGTACCATAGGGCTTGCAATCCCTTTAAAATATTGGTTTTCTTTCCATTTTTTTTATTCCTAGGGGTGTAATCAATCGGTATTTCGAGTATTTCAATCTCACTTTTCGTTAATTTTTGTAATAACTCAATTTCGAAATCCAGGCCATTCCTTGAAAAATTTGAGCTTTCGATAATATTTTTATCAAAAATTTTTATTCCACTCAATGGATCGAGAAAAAAACGATGCATTTTTATTAGTCCAATTGTAGATACCGCAATACTTCCCCAATACGAGAGCGTTCCTAAAACTTTCTGATTTACATAAACGTTTCGAATCTGACTTCTTAGGTTTTTCGTTTTTGAAACTCTAATTCCTATAGTTGCTCTAGATTGTCCCGAAAGATTCAACTCGAGACATTTTATGAATCCAGCAATGCTGTATTCCAAATCAGCATGAAGTATCCCAATGACATCGCCTTTGGATTTCTCAATTCCAGTTCGACACGCGCCACCACGTCCCTTGTACCTTGAAGCAAGTAATTGAACATCATCACCTCTGATTTTATCAACTACTTCAAGGGTGCCATCCTCGCTGCCGCCATCTACCAGCAAAATTTCATAACTATAATTTATTTTTGAGAGCTCTTTCTTTAATATAACTAAGGTTTTTTCGATTGTATTAACTTCATTTAAAATTGGAATTACTACCGAGACGAATCCTGGCTTTAACTTTAATTGACTGTTAACTAGTTTATCTAGTTGACGAACTACCGCTGTGCCAAAATGCTTTCCATTGGTGTCAAGCCATTCATCATGAACAAATTGAATGTTGTTGCTGAGATTGAGTATTTCAGGAATATACTTTTCGTCATTGGGATTTAGGAAAGCGGTGTTTATCAAATTTCCAAATTTGCTTTCCTTGTATTGATTTAAGTGAAGAATAGTTCCATCGATACGACTTAGAATGTTACCTTCTGGATCATCTCGATCGGGCTTTATATTTGAAATAAACAATTTAATGGCATTTTTATTTGATTCAATAGCTTGAGCGATTCCGCTGGTTAAATAGGTTGGTAAAAGCGATGATGAAGGAGTTCCGGGACCGTAAATAATTACATCAGCCAGTTGAATTGCCCGTAAAGCCTCCGGGTTTGGATTTGGTAGTACGCGCTTATATTTGTCATTTGCTTCGCTATCATCTTTTATTGGAGATTGAGCTAAAAATACTTGGGAAATCCGTAATCCATCAGGATTATCCACAATTTCCTCTTCAGATAGAATCCATTTTCGGTCTAGTGATTTAGCGTATAAATAAAGATTTGAGCCGTCTGTGGCATTTAGAATTCTATACTTGGCATCTTCTCCTATGATATTACTACATAAAGTTGCAAACGTTTGATTTAAGTTTTTGTTATTTTCTAAAAAACTTCCTGCTACAACAAGGTTGCCAATTGCACAATCTTTGAAATCAAATATTTTGCCAGAAGTTCGATTATAACTTTCAAAAGTTTCTATACTCTTTCTGATGTTATTCCATTGTTTTGCTCTAACATAATTTAAGTTTAAATCAAACAAATTAGTCAATTCTTTCTCAAGCGAATCGTAACTTCTGTCTAAATTGGGAATGCGAAATTCGAGAAAATCCGCTAAATGTTTTTGACCTAGCCCCGTAAGTAAGGTGGTCAGATTTTTTCGAAAATCAGAAGGACCAAGTAGGCCATCAATATATTTTCTAATCCTTCCTGTGGACAACCCATTGTCGTAGCAGTTGATAATTAATGTTACTTCAGCATTTGTTTGCCTTAGTAATGATTCTGTGATTGTGGTTGCACCTCGACCTCCACAAAACATGACAATTTTCATTGAATTATCATCTTGATAGCCTTTATTGCATCACTGACTCCTATTTTCTTTCCGTCAGCTTTGGTTCTTGCTCTATAGTTTATTGGAATCTCAACAATCTCTATTCGTCGCTTTGCTAGAGCTAAAGTGATTTCGTGATCTGTTTCAAATCCATTTGTTTTTGGGTTAATTTCTTTGTACATAACCGTTGGATACAGTTTTAGTCCAGTTAGTAGGTCGGTAATCAATTTTCGCTTTTTTATTAAAAAAAGTATTGTTAAAAAATGGCTGAAGTATAAATTGAGAATCGATTGATTTCTTACTGGCCATAATCTTATGTAGGGAAAATGCGATTTCCGGTATCTACTTCCGTAGATAACAGATTCTTTATTCTGCAATTCTAATTTTTGAGTAAATTTTAGAATGTCAAGTGGTGCATATTCCATATCTGCATCTAGGACCACAACAAAATCGCCTTTTGCTTTTGATACGCCGCTCCGTACTGCACTTCCTTTACCTTTGTTTTTTTGATACACATATTGGCAGTCGAAGGATTTGCAGATCTTTTTAGTTTCGTCTGTTGATCCATCGTCAATCAGGATAACTTCAAATTTAAATTTGTCATTGGTTTTTATTTCTTTTTTTAACAAATTTATCTGGGCAAATAATTCTGGAAGATATTTTGCTTCATTGTATGTTGGAATAATTATTGACACAATGATATTTTTTCCGGTTTTCATAGTAGCTTCTCTGCTTGCTCTAGCTCCTCTAGGGTATTCACGGCCAGCACATAAGCTTGATTATCTTCTTCCCAGATTCTACTCGATTGGTTTTTCTGAAAATCAGGTAGTATTGACAAAAAATTAATTTCGTTCGTGATTGGTGATTGGTACAAACTAATTTCTGGACAATTTGTAATAAATTTTTCCAAGGATTCTTTATTTATTCCAAATATTCCACAATCCGAGTATCCATCGCTTGTTTGGTCATTCTCCCGGGTAAATTTCCAACTTTGGAGTTTACCTGATTCAATAATGGCTTGCACGTATGGTTTTGATTTGTATACTACGGGAAACGCGAGATCTCGACCTATAATATTATTTTTAGTTTTGGAAAATATTTGAGAGTCTAGGCCAACTTGGTCAACCCAACAGACAACAACTCTCCTGTTCCTTGCTATTGCAGTTCCACTTCTTACCGCATAGAAGGATCCCTTTCCGCCATTCTGGTGGCATAACTTCCATTTACCTTTTGTACTTGCTTTGTAAGCATTGAATTCACTCCACTGTTTTTCATTACAAACTACGATAACTTCGTCAAAAACGTGTGAGGTTTTTTCGAGTAATAATGCCAGAAAATTACTGTTTTTGAATTTAGTTAAGCCCTTCGGAAGTTCGCTGTTTAGTCGAGTTCCCAACCCGGCCGCCGCAATTATTAAAGTTACTGGTTCTTCGGCATGCTCACTCATGTTGATGATTATACGAAGTTCCTTTGAAAAAGAAAGGGATTCGCTGTTGATCCCCCATGTCTTGAGGATAATGAATTATTTCTCCTATTCCGGCATTACGAGCAGAAGTAAGCCCGCTCCAACTATCCTCGATAGCGATGCACTTGTTGGGTGAGACCTCAAGAATTCTCATTGCTAGCAGGTACGGTTCGGGTGAAGGTTTATTTTCTTCGTAGTTACTTGAATTTAGTGCGATATCAAAAAGAGAGGCGGTTTTACTTTTGCGCAAAAATAGATCGACGTTTTGTTCTGAAGATCCACTGACTAACCCGAGCTGATAACCACAATCTTTTAACTTCTCAGCGAAAGTTATTGAGTCGTGGTTAAGCATTGAATGAGCATTCTCTTCAAAAATCTCCATCGCAAATCTGCGCTTCGACCCGACTAATTCTTGAATTTCAGAAAATGTTACTTGGGTATTTATTCTAGAAAAAGCATTTTCAAATACTTGACTTGTTTTTATTCCAAATTGCCAAGTTTCCGTTATGGCTTCAGCAAGTTTTGGATATTTCAGGCGCACTTCCTGGGCAACTGCTTGAAAGGCCTTAATGTGTGCCAATTCTGAGTTCCACAAAACACCATCCAGGTCGAAAAAAGCAGTTGTGTATTTCATTTGCTATTTTGAAATAGAAAGATTGTTTGACCAATGCTATAGGTTATATTAACTTTACTGGGCCATCCGGTTAGTAATTTTGTAGATAACACACTTTTATCCTTGAGTATTCTAAGTTGCTTTAATACACGAATTAAAATGTATCCTAAAGATAGAGTTTGGCGGTTTGATTTTTTACACTTCAACTCAAAGTTGTACTTGCGCATTAGTTTTTCTATTGAATTTGAGTTGAAGTAAAGCAAATGGACGTCCAAATGCATGGGCCACCACCATCGCATAAGTTTGAAGGAAAATGAGTCAGTATTCGGTAACGATAGAATCAAATATCCGTCTTTACTTATCCTGGACGTGATTACGTCCAAAGATTCCTGTGGATTAGGTAGGTGCTCCAATACATCCCACAATGAAATAGCCTTGAAATTAATTGTTTTGCTTTGAATGCTTCTAATGTTTCCAACCTTTAGATTGATACTATAATTCGAATTACCCCAATTTACGAGCCAAGGGTTAATTTCTAAACCTTCGGCGGAGATGTCGAGAAGTCGAGCGGCTTCCAAAAAGGCTCCCCCTGCGCTTCCTACATCTAGAATTTGATCTTCTTGTTTAACTAGTTTCATTTCTTTCTCAAGCCATTTAAGATGTTTTGTAAATGTTAAAATTCGAGACGAGTTTTGACTGACAAACTCAAAATCTGATTCAATTGAATAACTTTCTTCCAGTTTTTCAAGTGACGGCATCGGGTAGCAAAAAATTATTTGACAATTTTTGCATTTATACAGATCTCTATTTCCCCGGGAAAAGCCAGAAGCGTGCATTTTGATTTTATTGTTTTCGTTTTTTCTACGAAAAATTTGCTTAGCATGCTTACTCTCACATGCCGGACAGAATATATTTCCCACGCCACACTCCGTCTTCCATAACCCAGCTCTTTCAATATAATACTATGTTAATCGTGATGAAATCTCGTGAATGCTGTCCGGTTTGTGGTTTAGAGGTTCTGTCGACCGTATATTTAAACTTACCTTCTATGTATTCTGATTTTCGGGCAAATATTGATGAGTGCACTAACTGTGGTCACGGCTTAACAAATCCATCTCCCGATTCTCAAACGGTCAAAAATATTTATTTGAACACTTATTCGATTCCTTCCCAAAAATTGGTTAGGCAGGAGAAGATGAGGAATTCTCGTTTATTGACTCGTTGGATGCTTGCACAGATCTCGCCAACTGATGTGTTGGAGGTTGGATGCATGTTCGGAGACTTGCTAGCAGTTTTAGAAGAGTTTCCTATTTCTGCAAGTGGTGTTGAATTGGATGGGTTTGCGACATCGACTGCGTGCACTGAAGGTCGTAATGTTGTTTGTGGCAATTTCGAACAGATGTTGCAGGAAAACTATCGAATAGAAGCAGATACGCTAATCTTGGTTCATTGTTTAGAACATTTCGTGGATCCCCAGCAGGTTCTATCTACGATATTTGTCAATCACTCTCGAGTTCAAAACATTGTTATGGTTGTCCCGAATTTTGATTCAAAATTTCGAAAAGTTTTAGGAAAATATTGGGGAAGCTTCCAGGTAGGGACTCACTTCAATCATTTCACAGAAGAATCGCTTCGAATTTTACTTTCGAAGTCAGGTTGGGAGACTAGAACACTAACCTTCGCTGGACCTGATTCGATCTTTTTTGGTGCAACCTTTATAAATTTCTTAATGAGCTTAAATTTTCGGATAAATTTGAACAAGCCTCAAAGATTGTTCTCACTTCCTATGAAGTTATTAGGTTTAGTTTTAACGAAATTTAAGAAATATGGCGAGGAAGAAATTTGGTGTCTGGCTCGTCGGCCAAACTAGTCCAACCGCACAACACCACTAGGTGTCATTACATGCACTGCGACAATTCCTGATTCTCCGTCGCTCGCTGATGCTGCAACCCATTCAACTTCAACGTCGGATCCAATTGCCGCACGAAGTTCTGAACCAAGCCACTCTTCGATGCGTGATTCATCGCCAGAGATTTCAACTTTAACAATCTTTGCGATAGCTTTTCCATCGGTTGATGGGTGATCGAGTGATAACCATTCAATAAAGAATGGGAGCTGCTTATCTTCTAGCGTGCCTAGAACACCAATTTGCTTCCATGCTAAATCTTTTCCATCTGGCTTTGTGCGGTGACCATCGACGGCTGCACGACCTAAACGTTTTTCAATCTTCGAAACATCATCGACAGCTACAACCCATGTAAGCCAACCGCCACCTTCTGCGGCGCGTTGTGAAACAGCTTTACCAAAAGGAGTTGAATCAGATGATGGGTGATCTAATGGGCAAACAACTTCTAAATAGTGACCATTTTGTAATGGCAGCGTGAAGTTACGTGTGCCAAAGCGTGGATGAATCCCGCCATCCACAAATGTGCTGCCGAGGCGAGCGCCAAGGCGTTGAACGGTGTCGGCTAGTTGATCATGGGAAGTTACATATGAGACATGGTCTAAGCGCATGGGTAAATCTAACCCTATGAAAAGGGGTGCTTTTTACCATTTAGCGTGCGTGAAACAAG
>JBJOKB010000022.1:0-6210 GCA_046046315.1 Actinomycetota bacterium
GAGCATTTGAATAGTTGGAAATTTTAAACGCAGGAAGATATCCATCATCTGGACTTAGGCCTGCAGGTTTTTGCAGTGATGTAGCTAGAAGAGTTGAAAGTGGAAATAGAAAAAATAAGAACAGCCAACCAATTCCTGGAAGAATTAGTAGATAAGGGGTTCTTTTGATTCTTCTCTTCTTAGGTTTAGCGATAATCGATTCTTGAGCAATCGACATCATTCATCCCAAGATGTATCAAGACCTGCTGTTAAATCTTGATCTGGATCAAGCACAAAAGAATGTCTAGGCTCCCAAGCAAGTGTCACTGCTTGCCCAGGTCTTCCAAGATCTGATGGGTCAATATTTTGCTCAAAAGCTGAAATTTCCTGACCCCAGTTGGTTATAACTTCATATTGGGTTGAGACGCCAACAAAAGCGGTTAATTTGATTGAGCCGTTAATTTGATTTTTTGGTAAACCTGTTTTTCCTTGATCAACAATTTTTACTTTTTCAGGTCTGACACCAAAGACGATTCGACCACTTCGGATTTCTGTTGAAGTCAAAGGAACATAAAAAGTTACATCTTTTACTTTTACCGCAATTTCATCGCCTTCAATGCCAGCAACAACACCTTCAAATAAGTTTGTTTGCCCTAAGAAGTTAGCCACAAAAGCAGTTTTTGGGTGTTCATAAATTTGAACAGGTGAACCCATTTGTTCAATTTTTCCCTCATTCATTACAGCGATTGTGTCGGCCATTGTCATCGCTTCTTCTTGATCATGAGTTACGTGTACGAAAGTAATTCCCACTTCTGTTTGAATTCTTTTCAGCTCTAATTGCATTTGTCTTCTAAGTTTTAAATCTAGTGCTCCCAAAGGTTCATCAAGTAATAAAACATCTGGTTCGTTAATTAATGCTCTAGCAACTGCAACTCTTTGCTGTTGACCACCAGATAGTTGTTGCGGTTTCTTTTGTGCTTGAGTTGATAATTCAACAAGTTCAAGCATTGATTTAACTTGTTTATCTATGTCTTGAGCTTTTTGTCTTCTTAAACCAAATGCCACATTCTCATAAATTGTTAAATGAGGAAATAATGCATAACTTTGAAAAACTGTATTAACCCATCGCTTATAGGGTGGCAATGCGGTTATGTCATCTTGACCTAATTTGATTTGACCAGAAGTTGGCTCTTCTAATCCAGCAACCATTCTTAAAGTTGTGGTTTTACCACAACCGGAGGGTCCTAATAAAGCAAAGAAAGAACCCGCCGGAATGGTTAAGTTTAAGTTATCGACCGCTTTAAAATCACCAAATGATTTAGTCAGATTTACTAAATGTAAATCTTCAACTTTTGGTCGATTACTTACCACGCTTGACCTAGTTGCCTATCAACTTTGCCCAAGCATCGTTATATTTCGCTGCTTGTTCTGGTGTGAAGGTCATAGCTGAATAGGCGCGTTTCAATAATTCATCTGGTGGAAAAATTAATGGGTTTTCAGCCAATGCAGGATCTGTTTTCATTAATTCCTCTGCAGCACCTTTCACAGGTGAAATGTATTGAACATATGCAGCAACACGAGCAGCAACAGCTGGGTCATAGAAATAATTCATTAACTTCTCAGCGTTTGCTTTGTGTTCTGCACCTGCTGGAATCAACATTTGGTCAACAAATATTGAGCCTCCTGTTTCTGGCAAATCAAAACCAAAATCCTCACCTAATTGGCCAAGATCTCCAGACCAACCAATAACTGCAATCACATCACCATTTTCTAGTGCGGTTGCATAATCATTTCCAGTGAAAGCTTGGATGTGTCCGTCATCAACTTTAGTTTGTAAGTAGTCAATTGCTTGTTGGAATTCAGCATCACCAAAGTTTGTTGGGTCATTTCCTTGCCAAGAAAGAATCAATGGAATTGTGTCTCTTAATTCACTTAACACAACAACTTGACCTTTTAGTTTTGGATCAAAGAATTGATCCATGGAAGTTAATTTATCTGTGCCAAGGGCTGCTTTAAGTTTTGATTTGTTCCAACCCACTCCAGCAAAACCTGATTGCCAAGGTAAAGAAAATTTTCTACCTGGATCCCATGATGGATTTTTGTAGGCATCATTCAAATTAGCAATGTTTGGAATATTTGCTTGATCAAGTTCTAAAGCAAAGCCGTTTTGAATCCAAAGTGCTGCCATCCAGTCAGTTGGAGAGACTATGTCTCTTCCTAGCGGTTCACCTTTGTCTAGTAAAGGTTTTTGTTTTGCGTAGAACTCGTTGTTGTCGTTGTAATCCTCAAGATATTCAACTTCAATTCCTGTTTCTGCGGTAAACGCTTTTAATTCTGTGTATTCCTTAGTGTTTTCATCAACTGGCATATAAAGGGGCCAGTTTGACCAAACAACTTTTTTATCAGTTTCTGATTTATCAACGTTTTCACCAGCTGGTGCTGCACTATCGGATGTGGAACCACCAGCGCCACATGCTGCGGCCACTGCTGCGGCACCACCAATTGCTCCTGCTTGTAAAACTCTTCTTCGGGTAAGAAATGGTCTGATTTCTGCTGGAATGTCTTGCAGTTTTTCTTCTTTATTCATTTGGTTTTCCCCTTCGTTGTAGTTAATCTTGTCAGATTTAGTTGTCTATTTTGAACATTACGTGCTTAATTCTTGTGTAATCTTCAAATCCATACATTGAAAGATCTTTTCCGTAACCTGAGTGCTTGAAGCCACCGTGAGGCATTTCGGAAACCATTGGAATGTGAGTGTTTACCCACACTGCACCAAAATCAAGTCCTTTGGCCATACGCATTGATCGTGCAACATCTTTTGTCCACACACTTGATGCCAAACCGTATGGAACGCCATTTGCCATTTTCAAAGCTTCTGCTTCATCAGCAAATTTTTGAACCGTAATCACAGGACCAAATATTTCATTTTGAATCATTTCGTCATCTTGCTTTAAATCTGAAACAACAGTTGGTTCAAAGAAATAACCTTTATCGCCTTGGCGTTTTCCGCCGGCTTGAACTTTGGCATGGCTTGGAACTCGATTTAGAAAACCCGTTACTCTTTCCAGTTGATTAGCGTTATTTACTGGTGGAACAAAAGAATCAGGATGTTGTGGTCCTTTAGCAAATGAAGTTTGAGTATTTTTTGCTTGCTCAGCTAGAACTGAAACAAAATCTTCATAAACTTTTGCATGAACAATAACTCGAGTTGCAGCTGTGCAATCTTGACCAGCGTTAAAGTAACCAGCTATTGCAATCCACTCAGCGGCAGCTTGAATATCTGCATCATCAAAAACAACAACTGGTGCTTTGCCGCCTAATTCAAGATGAACTCTTTTAACGTCTAATGCTGCAGATTGTGCAACTTGCATTCCAGCTCTAACTGATCCGGTAATAGCAACCATTTGTGGAGTCTTGTGTTCAACTAATGCTTTACCGGTGTTTCTATCTCCTGTAACAACATTCAAAACTCCTGGTGGAAGTATTCCTGCGTCAGTAATAATTTCTGCCATTCGAGCAGTTGTAACTGGAGTTGTGTCACTAGGTTTTAAAACGGTTGTGTTACCTGCTGCAATTGCTGGTGCATATTTCCAAACAGCCATCATCATTGGGTAATTCCAAGGTGTAACTTGACCAATTACTCCAATCGGTTCGCGGCGAATCATTGAAGTATGACCCTTCATATATTCACCTGCTGATTTTCCTTCTAAGTTTCTAGCTGCTGTAGCAAAATATCTAATTTGATCCAACATAGGACCGACTTCTTCAGCCATTGTTACAGCAATTGGTTTACCTGTATTTTCAGATTCAAGAGAAACAATTTCTTCAATATTTTTTTCTAAAACATCAGCAATTTTCCAAAGTGCCATTGATCTTTCACTTGGAGTTGTATTTTTCCAACTTTCAAATGCGTTAGCAGCAGCGTTATATGCAAGATCGATATCTTTTTCATCAGAAAGTGCAGCTTTACCAAATACCTCACCTGTGGTGGGATTAATTAAATCTGTAAATTGTCCTGAAAGTGATTCCTGAGACTTACCGTTGATGTAGTTCTTAACAACGCGCTTTTCAGCCACTTTTGAATACTCCTTATATCTCGACCAAATCAGAATTTGTGATTGAAACACTAGCGAGAACTCATTCGGTTTGAAAACCCCCTATCGACATATAAACTGAGACTAAATCCATTGTTGGATGGCACTAGAAGTTCGGATTTCGTGGGGGAAAAGCCCTTTGGCAACGATTTCCTTTGACAAATTCCATTAATAGTGACAACCTAGGGGTTATGTCTCGCAATTCTGCCGCCTTGATTGATGATGTTTCCAAATCAATCATCGAACAATTGCAATCTGACGGGCGAAAACCTTATGCCTCAATCGGTAAATCCATTGGTTTAAGCGAAGCAGCTGTTAGGCAACGTGTTCAAAAACTGCTGGATACAAATGTGATGCAAGTAGTTGCTGTAACCGATCCTTTACAGGTCGGATTTAAAAGAGCAGCCATGATCGGAGTTAATGTCGAAGGTGACATCGAAAAAGTTGCAGATGCTCTGGCAAAACTTGAAGAAGTAAATTACGTCGTAGTTTGTGCAGGTGGTTTTGACATTTTGATCGAAGTAGTTTGTGAAGATGATGAGAAACTACTTTCAATCCTGAACAAAAAGATCCGAGCAATTCCTGGTGTAGATAGCACCGAGGCATTTGTTTACTTAAAAATTAGAAAACAAACATATTCATGGGGAACAAAATGAGTACTGCTGATTTATTGAGTGGTGGACCAAACGCTTTACAAGATGCCGCAAAAAACCATTTGTGGATGTATTTCACTCGCCATGGAAACTTTGCTTCTCAAGATGTACCAATGATTATGCGCGGTGAAGGTTGCTACGTCTATGACGATAAAGGGAGAAAAATTCTTGATGGCCTTGCCGGATTATTCACAGTTCAAATTGGTCATGGACGTCCCGAATTAGGCGATGCCGCAAAAGAACAATCTGACAAATTAGCTTTCTTTCCACTTTGGTCTTATGCCCATCCAATGGCAGCAGCTTTAGCAGAACGTTTAGCCAAACTTGCCCCTGGAGATTTAAATAAAGTTTTCTTCACTTCTGGTGGTGGAGAAGCAGTAGAAACTGCATGGAAATTAATTAAAAATTATTACAAAATGATTGGCAAACCTTCAAAGCACAAAATAATTAGTAGAGCACTCTCCTACCATGGAACCTCGCAAGGTGCTTTAAGTATCACTGGGATTCCATTTGCAAAGATTCCATTTGAACCATTGGTTCCAGGAACTCATAAAGTTCCTAACACAAACTTTTATCGAGCACCGCAGCATGTAAATCATGATGAAAAAGAATTTGGAATTTGGGCAGCAGATCAAATCGAACAAGCAATTTTACTAGAAGGTGCAGATTCTGTTGCGGCTGTTTTCTTAGAACCAGTTCAAAACTCTGGGGGATGCTTTCCTCCTCCTCCAGGTTATTTAGATCGAGTAAGAGAAATTTGCACCAGACATGAAGTTTTGTTTGTGGCTGATGAAACAATTACTGCATTTGGACGAATTGGTGAAACTTTTGCGATCAATCGTTACGGGGTACAACCAGACATAATTATTTGCGCTAAAGGTTTAACTTCAGGATATGCACCAATGGGTGCCATGATTGCAAGTGATCGCTTATTTGAACCATTCTCAACTGGAACAAATATGTTTGCTCATGGTTCAACTTTTGGAGGACACCCTGTTGCTGCCGCTGTAGCGATGAAAAATCTTGACATTATGCAGGACGAAAAGATAAATGAGCATGTAAGAGAAAAAGAAGGTGTTTTCAGAAAAACTCTTGAAAAGCTTTACGATATTCCAATTGTTGGAAATATTCGCGGAGAAGGATTTTTCTATGGAATTGAATTAGTTAAAGACAAGGAAACTAGAGAAAGTTTCAGCGCTCAAGAATCTGAGAGAATACTAAGAGGATTCATCTCACAAGCACTTTTTGAAAACGGAATATATTGCCGCACTGATGACCGAGGCGATCCTGTAGTCCAATTGGCTCCTGCACTAATTGCAAATGAAAAACAATTTAATGAAATTGAGTCAATACTGAGAAGTGTATTAATTAAAGCACACTCAATGCTTTAGTTTAGATTTAAATTTATCTACTAAAATTTGAATTAGATACATCAAACTAAATACAGAAACAATTCTGAGTAGTACGCCAAATGGAAATTGGTG
>JBJOKB010000048.1:0-7020 GCA_046046315.1 Actinomycetota bacterium
TTAGATAATTTAGTAATTGCATTTTGATTATTAACCATGGATCCATGGCCCGCAGTCCCTTTAGTGGAAAATTTCATCCAAGCAATGCCCTTTTGAGCGGTTTCTATCAAGTACAAACGAACACCATTACTTAGAGTGTGAGAAAACCCGCCAACTTCGCCTACAGCTTCCGAGCAATTTTCAAAATATTCGGGGAAATTCTTTGTAACGAAGTGACTACCAAGCAGACCTCCTGCTTCCTCGTCTGCAAAAAAGATTAATGAAATAGATCTTTTTGGTTTCCAGCCTGATTTCAGTAATTCATACAAACTTGCCAAAATCATCGCATTACCGTTTTTCATATCAACGGCTCCACGACCCCAAATCATTTCATTTTCAATAACTGCATCAAATGCAGGTTTGGACCATTTATTTTTCTCAACAGGAACAACATCTAGGTGTCCGTGCAAAATTATTCCTGGAAGAGATCCATCAGTTCCAGGAATTCTTGCAATTATTGATGCCCTTTTTGTATCGGGTCCAACGATTTGATGGACAATATTTAGACTATGGAGTATTTGTGAAACATATTCGGCAGCAATGTTTTCGCCATTACTTTCGTTATTACCATAATTTGTTGTGTCAATTCGAATTAGTTCTTGACAATAATTAACAACTCTTTCTTCAAGTTGTGTCCAAGTATTCATGATGATTCCATCTTGCCGACCATATGCTCTTGCACTTGAATTAGGTGTCAATTGTTATCGTGTTAATCAAATAAGTCCGGATGGCGGAATAGGTAGACGCGCTAGCTTGAGGTGCTAGTCCCTTAACGGGGATGGGGGTTCAAGTCCCCCTTCGGACACTTACAGTACGAATTGAAGAAAAATTGCAGAACCTACAACCAAAAACCAGGCAAGTGTTAAAAATCCAGTAAAGGGTGTAAGTAATTTTAGATTTCTTATCCTTGAAGTTTGTAATAAGTCACGTGTTGTTAGGAAGAAAATAGAAACTGTCATTGCCCAAACAACGATGCAATAGGGACAAAGAATTTCGATGACATAAATACTCTGAAATGCTAACCAAGATACAAACAAAGTAGCCAAGCCGCTAACGGTTGCAATTATTTGTAACATCCACTTAGAAACATTTATTTCTTGCAAGATCAATACTCCGACGAGAACAAGTATTGGAAAACTGCTCACGCCAATTACGCTGTTGGGGAATCCAAACACAGAAGCTTGAGCTGTTTTAACAACATTTCCGCAAGCAAGAATTGAATTAACGTTGCAACTTGAAATATAGTTTGGATTCTCTAATATTTTAATTTTATCGACAGTGAGTATGAAAGAAGAAAACCATCCAAAAATACCACCAACACTAAGCAACCAACCTAAATTTTTACTTGCAATTTTGCTATGCATTATTCAATTACTCCCATGTGTGCTAAAGCTAATTTGAGTAACTTAGCTTGCCCGCCTGTCATTTCATCTGAAACTTTTTTACTCTGTGCTTCTTGTGGACTTAACCAAGCTAAGTCGAGTGCATTTTGACTTGGCCTGCAATCTCCTTTAACAACAACAACAAAGGCAAGACTTACAGCATGTTGTCTTGGATCATGAAAACCAGAGACACTCGGATCAGGAAAATATTCAACGATAGTAAATGGAGTAGGACTTGGGGAAAGTTGCGGTAAGGCTGTTGCCCCCAAATCTTTTTCTAAGTGCCTTAAAAGTGCACCTCTTATTCTTTCGCCATATAAAACTCGGCCAGAAACCATCGCTCGACTAATGCTGCCATCTGGCATTCCACGTAACAACAATCCAATTTGAGTCACATTTCCTAAATCATCAACTCTGACCGGAATTGCATCAATATACAAAATTGGAAGTCGATCTCTTACAAATTCAATTTGTTCATCATTTAACCAAGATCCACGATTTTCAGTTTCGTTAATCATGCTCATGAAGACTCCTTTGAACCTATTGTATGCAAGAAGAAGGTGTTAGTCAGTTTTAGACTTCCGATTTGAATAAACCACTCAAGAAATCGAGTAATCAAGAATCCATTAAATTGGTCACTATGCCTGGACAAATGTTTCAAAATGTGCCCACCAGCATGTCTTTAGCTATATGGGGTACAGCATTTATGCAAGGTAGAGAGACATTGGAAAGAACTGTTGATTGTATCTCGGAAGCACCTAGAACCGTCTCGACTCTTTTGAACGAAGAATCTCTTGCCATGTTTATTTCAAACTTAAGAAGAAATGAAACCAATGCACTTCGATGCCATTTTCCGATTACTGGAAATATGGACGGAATCATTGGCACTGATGAATTTGTAGATGTGGCACTTGAACTTGGTCATGTAATAACCACCAGAGGTGGAGAACCCTTAGGTATTCACGAAGAGGCTAATTTTTGGGTGGCAACAAAAAGACTCAAGGAACCAGTAGGACTAACTACCAGTTGGCAAGATATGGATAAACAATTATCAAATCTTTTACATGAAACAAGCGATGAATTAGAAGCCTTTGATCTGGTTCAAGGAAATCAAGAAGCACATGATTTTCTTATTGATTTAGAACATGATATTTCTATTCAGATATATCCTGATGATCAACCAAATAGAGTTACATTCCTATTAGGTAGACTTTTAAGAGTTCTTGCAATTACTGAATTTGCGATAGAAAATAATATAAGTTCATTTAGTGCCACTAAACAATCAATGTGGTCAACACCAATAATTGATTTAAATAGAACTTGCCGTCAAGGACTTTCGGCCGTTGTAAATTACGCTTTAGAAAAAACGAGTTAAGCACCCATTGAGTGATATCCACCATCAACGTGGATGATTTCACCCGAAGTTGCAGGGAACCAATCGGACAATAGAGCAACAACAGCTTTGGCAGATGGAACTGGATCAGATATTTTCCAACCAAGTGGTGATCTTGCAGCCCAGGCTTCTTCGAATTTTTCAAAACCAGGAATATGTTTTGCGGCAACTGTATTAATCGGTCCAGCAGCAACTAAGTTAACGCGAATATTTTTTGGTCCCAGATGTCTTGCTAAATATCTTGATGTTGATTCAAGTGCAGCTTTTGCAACACCCATCCAGTCATATTGAGGCCAAGAAACAGTGGCATCGAAGTCGAGTCCGACGATGCTTCCTCCGTTTGGCATTAGATCCAAGCATGCCATCGAGAGAGATTTAAAAGAATAAGCAGAAACATGAACTGCAGTTGCAACATCAGGCCATTCAGTATTTAGAAAATTTCCGCCTAATGCAGATTGTGGTGCAAAACCTATTGCGTGCACAACTCCATCAATAGTTGGAGTGTGTTTTTTTATCTCATTAGCAAGATTGGCAAGGTTTTCATCACTCGTAACATCAAGTTCTAAAATAGTGGCTGGTTTAGGTAGTCGTCCATTTGCTCTTTCGGTTGCCCCCATAGCTCTTCCGAATGAACTTAATAAAACAGTTCCTCCCTCTTCCTGAATTATTTTTGCAACTGAAAAGGCAATGGAATGATCGGTCAGTACACCTGTTACCAAAATAGTTTTACCTTGCATCAAACCCATAATTAGTGTCCCATTCCCAATCCACCATCAACTGGAATAACCGCACCAGTTATATACGAAGCATCTTCTGACGCCAAAAATCTAACAACTCCAGCAATTTCACTCGCGCTAGCGGTTCTTCCTAGTGGAGTGCTTGAGGTAATCATATCTTTTCTTGCCGCATCTAGATCATTTGTCATGTCAGTATCAACATAACCAGGTGCTACAACATTTACGGTCACTCCACGACTTCCAACTTCTCGAGCTAAAGATCTAGCGGCTCCAATTAGACCTGCTTTTGTGCTGGCATAAACCATCTGACCTGGTGAACCTAGCATTCCAACCACAGACCCGATGAAAATAATTCTTCCTTTTCGATTCTTTATCATCGATTTCACACTTCGTCTGGCAACTCTTAAGGAACCCATTAGGTTTGTATTAATAATATTTTCCATGTCCGAATCTTCTAGCCTCATGGCAAGAGCATCTTTATTTGTCCCTGCGTTAATAACTACAACTTCTAAAGGTCCTAAATTCTTTTCAATTTCATCAATTGCTTCGTCAATGTTTTTACTATTTGTTACATCGGCTTTAACCATGTAAAAATCTTGCGAAGGTTTTTGTTCTCGGTATGAAATTGCAACTTTGAAACCATCTTTAGAAAATCTTTGAGCAACTGCTAGCCCAATGCCTCTATTGCCACCGGTTACAAAAACGACACCATTTCCAGACATACCTTGTAACCTACCTCGTAGATGCCAAATTATTCATTTCTAGCCCGCTGCAGGCGCATTCTAAATCGCCAAAATGTAGGAATTGGCGTAGCGTTGCCTTATAAGGAAGGTGGGACCAGCGGATGAGCAATCAAGAACAACCACCTGTGTACTCGATAACTTCTGCTTCTACTGGATTGAGTTTTGATCAAGCAGGCAGAAAACGTCGCTACCTAATTTCAATGAGCTTAAGAACAATCTGTTTTGTAGGGGCAGTTTTGGCTGAAGGAAACCTTCGATGGGCTTTAATTTTCGGAGCCATTTTTCTTCCCTATATCGCTGTAGTAATTGCAAATGCTGGTAGGGAAAATTTCTTTTTCAATGGCAAATCCGTTGAATCCCCGACCAGATCTATTGAATCAGGTCCAACTAAATAGTTTCTTTCAAGTAGTCTTTATTTAGGAAAATGCTTAAAAATCTCTCAAGGCCTCGATGGATAGCTCTTACCTTATTCTTAATTGGACTAATTTATTTATTCCTTAGACTTTCCGAATGGCAAATGGATCGATACCATCTGCGAATCTTAAGTAATAATACAATCACAAAAGCATTTAATTCGGAAGCAAAACAAATCAAATCATCTATGGAACTTAAAAATATGAAAGCTTGGGAAAAGGTTCAATTATCCGGATCCTTCTTAAATGATGACTCAATGCTTGTGAGGAAACAATATTTAGAAAGTAAATTAGGTTTCTGGGTAATCACTCCGTTTCAACTCGAAAATAACGATCTTATTTTGATCAATAGAGGATGGATCCCAATTGCTTCATCATCTTCTGCAGTTGAGGAAATTCCAAAAGCTTCCCAAGGATTAGTTAAAATTAAAGGCTATTTGCAAAAATTTAGTAACTTTGTAGAGAAACCAAGTGATCTGCCAAAAAATCAATTAAATCAGATTAATTATCGAGATTTTTCAAGTGATTTAAACAAGGATTATTATGTGCAACTCAATGAATCATTTCCACAAGATAGAGAAATTGCCATTATTCCACTTCCCGAATTATCAAATGGTCCACACTTAAGCTATGCCATCCAGTGGATTTTGTTTGCCTTACTTCTACCAATTGGTTGGTTTGTTTTATTGAGAAATGAAGCTAAATAACCTTAATTAGCAAATTGCTGGTTATAAAGATCTGCGTAAACGCCATTCTCGTTTAAAAGTGTTGCATGATTTCCTATAGCGATTAACTGACCATCTTTTACAACAGCTATTTGCTGAGCATTGATTATTGTAGAAAGTCTATGAGCAATAACAACTGAAGTTCTGTTTTCAAGTACCGTAGCAAGAGCTGCTTGAACTGCGGCTTCGTTTTCGTTATCAAGATGCGCTGTAGCTTCGTCAAGAATCACAATTCTTGGTTGTTTCAAAAAAACTCTGGCGATTGCAATTCTTTGTTTTTCTCCACCACTTAACCTATAGCCACGGTCGCCAACTATTGTTTCCAATTTGTCGGGTAAAGCTTTAACAAAATCAGATATTTGTGCACTTTCAAGAGCGTTCCATATTTCTTGTTCGAAAGCATTCTCCTTTGCATAAAGTAGATTATTTCTAATCGAGTCGTGGAATAAGTGAGAATCTTGTGTTACTACACCAATATTGTTTCTTATTTCATCTCTAGTAACTTGCTTGATATCTACGTTTCCAACAAAAACTTTTCCTTCTGAAGGATCATAAAGTCGAGCAATAAGTTGTGAGATGGTTGTTTTTCCACTACCACTTGGGCCAACAAGGGCTAACATTGATCCAGATTTTACTTGAAACGAAATATTACTCAACACTAATGTTTTTTTATCATTTTCTGTTTTTCCGTCAGATGCAAGTTCGAGTGTTTCAAGACCAACTTCTGATCTAGTGGGATATGAAAAAGATACATTTTTGAATTCGATGTCCAGTGGGCCTGAAGGTAATTTTTGAGGGTTTTGTGAATCCTTTACTAAAGGTTCCAAATCCAATACTTCAAAAACTCTTTCAAAAGATACAAGAGCAGTCATAATGTCGACGCGAACATTTGATAAAGCTGTTAAAGGTCCATAAAGTCTTGCGAGTAGCGCAGTTAATGCCAGAAGCGTTCCAAGTGTTAAAACACCAGATACCACTAAACTTCCACCAAAACCATAAACAATTGCTGTTGCAATGGTTGCGACAGTAGTCAAAGCCACAAAAAATACTGTGTTTGTCATTGCAATTCGCACACCGATGTCTTTTACTCGCGAAGCTTTCTTAAAAAAACTATTGCCTTCATTAATTGGATTACCAAAAAGTTTGACCAATAATGCACCAGAGACGTTGAATCTTTCGGTCATAGTTTGACTCATTTCAGCGTTAAGTGTCATTTGCTCTCGCGACAAGGCTTGAACTCTTTTGCCCATCCATTTAGCAGGAACTAGAAAAACAGGAAGTAGCAATAAAGACGTTATTGTAATTTGCCAAGATAAAATCAGCATTGTGCTCAATACGATTATCAAACTAATTCCGTTTGAAATGATGCCACTAAGAGTTGAGGTAAAGGCCTGTTGAGCACCAATTACATCGCCGTTGACTCTTGATATAAGGGAACCAGTTTGCGTTCTCGTGAAAAAAGCTATTGGTTGTGCTTGAACATGGTTGAATACTTGAGTTCTTAAAGTCAGAATTAGACCTTCACCAATCCTTGAACTGTAAAGTCGACCAATGATGCTTAGCCCAGCTGAAAATATTGCCAAAATAC
>JBJOKB010000070.1:0-6072 GCA_046046315.1 Actinomycetota bacterium
AATTTGCTGGTTGGTTCTTAGGAAACCCAGGTATGAACTTTGTGCCACCACAATTTATTAATGCCTCTGGTTCAAAAATTACCTCTCCACTTTTCTCTCAAACAATTGATTTAGGTGCTAAAGCATCAAGTGCTGACACATTTGGAGTAAGAGCAGAAGGAATCAGTGTTTCTACTTCTGAAATCAAAGGTGGAGTTCAAGCAAGAGTTACTCGCAAATCAATTGGTGCAGGTGGACAATATTTACTTGATTTAGCAGTTGGATCCCTTTTGATTAAAGCTCGTGTACCGCACTCAGTTGGTAGAACTGCTAAAGATTTAGTGTGGACCACAATTGAATCTGAAAACATTACCTTTTTTGATAAATCAGGTAAGGCGCTTTAGTTCTAGACTTTAGCCTTAAAATTGATCACGACTAGAATATAAACATGTTCTATTTCGGCACTAATACCAAACAACAACTAAATCAAGAACTTCATGAAGAAGTTGTTGAAATGGCTTCCCTTTTAGCTAAATCAAATAAGGACACCCAATTTTTTGTATTACCAACAATGCCACTTTTGCAACAATTAAAGAAAATGTCTTTTGGAACAGGTCTTTGGGTAGGTCCACAAAGAGTTTCAGGAACAGACAGCAATACCACCGGAGAAATTTCTGCCAAATTAATTAAAGATTTAGATGCAGATTTAGTCATGGTCGGTCATGCAGAACGTAGAGCTTTGGGTGAATCTGAACAAGAACTAAAACAACAATTACAAGCATTGCAAGAAAATCAATTAATGTCTATTTATTGCATTGGGGAGAAACAAAAAGAAGTAAATAAAGATATTCGAAAAGAATTATTTAAAAAACAATTAAATGTATTGAAAGAATTAAATATAGATAGAGCATTAATTGGGTATGAACCTGTTTGGTCAATAGGTGTTAATGGAACACCTGCAGAATCTAGCTATGTTGAAGAATCATTTGTCTCAATTAAGGAAGTTCTAAATGAATTAGGTTTAAACATTAAGAATTACCCATTACTTTATGGTGGATCAGTAAATATAGATAATGCTAAAGAATTGGCATCTCTCGATAATTGTGATGGTTTATTTGTGGGAAGAAGTGCTTGGAGTAAAGATGGATTTAGAAATGTTTACGACAAGGCACATGCAGGTTATAAATCTAAACAAGATTTAAGTGCCTAATGTTTGTTGCAGCACGCGTATTTAGTTTGGCTCATGCCACACCTAGAGAAAATGGGATAAAGGCAGCTAAAGAAGCTCTTGCTGCCGGTAGAGCAGTGGTTTTTCCAACAGACACAAGTTATGCAATTGCAGTTCGTGCGATGGATGAAAGGGCAGTTAATTTACTTTGGCAAATTAAAGGCCAAACTCCCAAAACACCTTTAACAATATTTATTTCAAATATTGGTTTAATCCATAAATTTTGTGCCGGGATAACAGATGAAGCAAAGTTAAAATATCTTCACTTTTGGCCTGGCTCATTAACACTGATTCTTAAAGGTTTAAATAATTTGTTGTGGAATAAAGGAATAGTTCCTAACGTGGTTTCAGTCAGAATGCCACTTCATCCAGTAGCTCATGAAATTATGGGTGAAGATGAAATTCTTGCCACCACTAGTCCAAATAAAGTTGGACAATTGATGGGTAAAACAATCTCTGAAATTAAAGAGCAATTTGGCAATGAAGTGTCAGTTTATTTAGATGCTGGTGAATTAAATCCAAATTCGCCATCTTCAATTTTAGATTTAACAAGCCAACTTCCGGTATTAGTCAGAGAGGGAAGTGTTTCCCTTGAAGAAATTGCTTCTGTAATCGAAAATGTTGTTAAAGAAGTTGAAGATTTATCTGGGGATAAAGAGCAGCAAGCCAGCAATTAAAGTTGAAATTAATGCAGAGTATTCAAATGCTCTTTGGTTAATATGCTTCATAATTCTTTGACCAAATATTCCACCCATAATCACAAAAGGTGACAGTAACAGGGCTAATGCCAAAGTTTGTGAAGTGATAATTCCAAGGCCTGCGTTAAAAGGAACTTTGGAAACGTTAATTATAAAAAATAACCAACTGTTAGTTCCCACAAAAGTTTGCATCGGAAGTTGCAGGTGTAGTAAGTACAAAGAAAAAATTGGTCCAGCAGAATTTGCTGTCATCGTCATTATTCCAACTAAAACTCCCATAAGTTGAGCCGTTAATTTGGAACGAGTCTTAAGGTTTTTTCTCTCATGATCTTCAAGTTTTTCGTTTTTTAATCTTTTTCGAATTTCAAAAATTGCTGTAAAGATAAGAATGGAACCAATTACATAGGCAACTTCTTTTGAAGTTGACCAAGCAAGAAGAAAATAGCCGATAAACATACCTACAAAAACCGAAGGCAAGATTTTTATAACTATGTCCCAGCGACCTGCTTTTCTAAACGCCAATAACGCAATAACATCACCCAAAATTAATAGCGGCAAGATTGCTCCCACCGATAATTTGGCAGGTATTACTAGCGCAAATAAACCAACAGGCATAGTAGCTGCGGCTGGAACTGAAGATTTTGCTAAGCCAATAACAAAGACTGCAAAAGCAGCAATGAGAAAACCTGCAACACCTAATTCAAGGGGCAAGGTGAAATTCAAACAAGCCCCACAGGTCGATCAAGAGCTTCTTTAACAATTCGCTCAATTAAATCTTCGTAACTTATTCCCGCCTCTTTCCAAGATAAAGCAAAAGATCCTTCTTTTCCTAAGTAAGGTTGGCAATTAACTTCGACTACTAATAGTTCGCCCTCCTTATCAATCATGAATTCTATTTGCGCATAACCTGACATTTTTAAAACTTCAAAGGTTTTCTTGGCATAATCGTGAATAAGTTTCACAACTTCAGGATCTAAATCCTTTGCTTTTTCAAATGAATAAGTTGATTTATCACTTCTTGAAATGAAATTGAAAACCTTATCAGCTTCTTTCCAGTTAGTTTTAATTATTTCACTTAGAACTGGACGACCCTTTTCATCTTCAATGATGTTACATTCAAGAAGTTGAGCAGGTTGGTGATATTTTTCAACAACAACTCTGCCATCAAAGTTTCTTGCAATTTCAATTCCTTTTTTAAAATCTCGAGGAACTCTAATGTAGGTAATTCCAACTCCGTTGCTTCCTCGTGCAGGTTTGGATATTAAAGGAGTTCTTAACGCTGATGCTCTTGCCACATTTGATAATGGATCTCTACGCCAAGATTTATCAGGAATAATCACATGTCGAGGAGTTGGTATTTCAACAGACTCCATGAGAAGTTTTGCAGTCGACTTATCACTCGAGATTGCTCCACCTAAAGTGTCTGAACCAACAAAGCGAACAATTTCTGTCTCTAACATTCCTTGCATTGTTCCATCAGAACCCCATGCACCCATAAGGGTTGAGAAAACAACTGTGGTTTCTAAAAGTGAAGTTGGAGGAAGTAAAGATTCAGTGGTGTTTGCAATTTCTTTAACAGATTGCTCATTTAATTCAAAATTTTCTTTCTTAAGCGCATTTTTTAAAGAATTTAAATCGCCAAATGTAACCCAATTAGCTTCCATGGTCATGCCGTAGGCAGAAACTTCATAGCCTTTTTCTTCTAAGGCATCAATTACATCTCGAGCTGACTGGCAGGATCTATAGTTTTCAGAGTTACGCCCACCCAGGATGACAGCAACTGAAGTCTTTTCAGCCATTTATTGATGTTCTCCCTGGAGATAACTTGTGAGGTGCTTAGACAATTTTAGTGAACCTCAAGACTCAAGGCTTAGCCGAGTCGCCATAAGAGTATCTTTAGAACACCAGAGGAAATCCACTACTTTGAGAAGGAAGTTTCACATTGTTAGACATCGGATTTTTTGAATTATTAGTGATAGCCATTATTGGTTTACTAGTTGTGGGACCTGAAAGACTTCCAAAATATATCGCTCAAGGTGTCAAGATGCTTCGAAATGTAAGAGATATGGCAACTAAAGCTAAAGATGACATTGTTGAATCTGCAGGAATAAAAGATTTAGATTTAAAAGATTTATCTAAATTAGATCCAAATAAGTTAGCAAATAATGTGTTTGATGAAAAAGAAGAAAGTAAACCTCAAGTTCAAAAGAAATTCGATCAGGACGCTACTTAATAAGTCTTCATGTCCTCATTAAAACTAAATCAAAATAGTGTTCGTGCAGGCATTGCCACAATTGGTGTTATCGGCGGATTTGTATCTGGCTATGGCGTATTAGTTCCTTACTACATTGAAAAGTATTCACTTGATTTAGAAATTGCAGGAAGACTGTTTGCGCTCACTGGATTTAGTGGAATCATCGGGGTATTTATCGCTACCTATTTAGTAGACAAGGTTAAAGGGGCAATTGCAGGTTCTGTTGGAACAGTTTTTACTGCAATTGGAATCACTGTTTTGATTGTTGCTCCTAATTGGAATATAACTCTTCTTGGAGTTGTTTTAATTGGCGCAGGATTTGGAGCTGGTCAAGTTGGGATCAGTCAACTTGTAGTAGATGTTGGTGGCATTGAAGCTGCCAAAAGAACAAATAAGAACAATATTGCATTTGCTGTTTCATCAATCGTTGTTCCCGTTTTGTTTGGATTATTGCTTTCTAAAGCCTATGAAATAATGTTGGGTGTTTTTGTTGTAGCTGCGTTAATTACTGCTTTTGTTTTCTACTCCAATACCGAAGGAAAACTAGTCCATAAGCCAGAGCATGCACATAAAGGTGCAAATCATAATTTTTCTATCGCATTTCTATTACTTGGAATATCAACTTATGTTGGACTTGAGTCAGCTGCCACAGGTTGGATTCCAACCTATTTACTTGATAGAGGATGGTCTACTTCAAAATCATCTCTTGGGTTATCAGTATTTTTTGTGATTTTATTACTGGTTCGTTTAGTAATACTTAAATACATCAACAAGATTAATTTTGGGTTTCTGGCTTTAGTTTCGGTGATTTGTTTAATTCCAGCACTCTTTTTGCTTTATGCCACAACCTTTTACTGGTTAGCAATAGTTTTACTTGCTATGGCTTGTTCACCTGTTTTTCCAATGGCTTTTGCGTGGGTAGTAAAAATTAGCCCAGGTCATGCTCGAATAACTGGTTTTATATTCTTTTCATCAATTTCAGGTTCAATGATTTTTCCATATTTGATCGGAATTTATATGAACAAATTAGGTGCTGAATATGCACCACTGTTAATGATGGTTCCTTCTGGTTTGGCTTTAATTTTCTTTTTAGTTGGCTATAGATCAACTATTCAGCAATTATCTAATTAGATTGAAATAAGAGTGACATCATGATATCATGATGTCATGGCAAAACAAACCACAGTCAGACTTCCAGATGGTTTATCCGACGCTGCTCAAACTGTTGCTAGGGCAAAGGGAACTAGTTTGAACCAATTGATCGTCGAAGCATTAGAGAAAGAAATTCTCAGTGCTCGAAAGGATAAAAAATTTATGGAAGAAGCTAGAAGACTGGTTAAGCGAGACAAGGAAATTTTAGATCGTTTAGCTAAATGAATTACCTGACTTTGGGTCAGGTAATTCTACTTGCAGAATTAGTAACTGGAATAGATGAAAATACTCTTAGAAGAATTTCAAGAATTGAGCTAATTTCATCTGCATTAAATGCGCCTCAAAGTGAATACTCCGGAGTTGAACTTTATCCCAACTTTGATCAAAAAGCAGCAATTCTTTGTATTCGTATTGCCCAAAATCATGGTTTACCAGATGGAAACAAGAGATTAGCTTGGATAAGTTTAGTAATGTTTTGTCACATAAATGGTTACGAATTTGAAGTGCCCACTGAAGATGCCGTCGAAAAAATCATTTCAGTAGCAGCTGGATCTGTTAAAACTGAAGAATTAGCTAATTGGATAAATCAATACCTTAGAGAAACAAAATGATTATCTAATTGATTTCCAAGGTTCTTCTTCGGCAACATCAACTAGTTCATAACCAGTTTCACCTTGAGCGGGAGCAAGTACTACTTGCAAGGTGGCAGGTTCATCAAAAATGTTGAAGGAAGCATGAACTGTGTTTTTAGGAACAAAGGC
>JBJOKB010000011.1:0-11893 GCA_046046315.1 Actinomycetota bacterium
TCAAATTGGAGAGCCAAGAGAACTCTTGATCAGGAATTAATTAAACAAAAAATCGTTGGTATAGCTGGAATTGATACGAGATCTCTTACAAGGCATTTAAGAGATAAAGGTGCTATGCGGGCAGGTATTTTTTCGCAAGATATTGATTCAAATACGAGTGAATATTTTATTAATAAAGTTAAGAACTCACCCCAGATGAAGGGAGCAGATTTGTGCGGCATGGTTTCAACTAAGGAACCTTTTGTAGTTAAAGCCGTTGGTAAAACTTTATACAAAGTAGCTGCAATTGATTTGGGAATGAAAAATGGAATTTTACATAACTTAACAAAAAGAGGTATTGAGTTAACAGTTCTGCCGGTGAATTCAACAGTTGAAGAAGTACTGGAGGCAGGAATTGATGGAGTCTTTTTAAGTAATGGACCAGGAGATCCTGAAACTGCGAAACATTCTATTTCTGTGACCCAAGAAATACTTAAAGTTAATCGTCCTTTGTTTGGAATTTGCTTTGGAAATCAAATACTTGGTAGAGCAGTTGGTTTTGAAACATATAAATTGACATTTGGGCATAGAGGAATTAACCAACCAGTATTAGATAGAACAACAGGCAAGGTTGAAATAACCACACATAATCACGGATTTGCAGTCAAGGCACCAATTGATAAAACAACTGATACAGAATTTGGGCGAGTAGAAGTAAGTCACATTTGCCTAAACGACAACGTGGTTGAAGGTCTTCTGCTTAAAGACAAACCAGCTTTCAGTGTTCAGTATCACCCCGAGGCAGCAGCTGGTCCTCATGATGCTGATTACCTTTTTGATCGATTTACTCAATTGATGGATAAACACAATGCCTAAAAGACAAGATATTAAATCTGTTTTAGTGATTGGTTCAGGTCCAATAGTTATTGGCCAGGCATGCGAATTTGATTACTCTGGAACTCAAGCTTGCCGTGTGTTGAGAGCAGAAGGAATAAGAGTAATCCTGCTCAACAGTAATCCTGCAACAATTATGACTGATCCTGAGTTTGCTGATGCAACATATGTTGAACCAATCTCAACGGACATATTAGAAAAAATCATTATCAAGGAAAAACCTGATGCAATTTTGCCTACATTAGGCGGACAAACGGCTCTAAACGCAGCAATGGCGCTTCATCGTGAAGGAATTTTGCAGAAATATGACGTTGAATTAATTGGTGCAAAAGTTGAGGCAATTGAAAGAGGAGAAAACAGAGAAAAGTTCAAAGAAATTGTTTCCAAAATAGGTGGCAATTCTGCAAAGAGTGAAATTTGCCATTCCCTTGATGAGTGTTTATCTTCTGCGCAAAAACTCGGATACCCACTTGTAGTAAGACCTTCTTTCACAATGGGGGGAGCAGGTTCTGGAATCGCCTATAACGAGGAAGATTTAATTCGTTTTGTTTCTTCAGGATTACAAGCTTCACCAACAAGTGAAGTTTTGTTAGAAGAAAGCATCATTGGTTGGAAAGAATATGAATTGGAATTAATGAGAGATCACCATGACAATGTTGTAATAATTTGTTCGATAGAAAATTTTGACCCAATGGGTGTTCACACTGGTGATTCAATAACGGTTGCGCCTGCAATGACTCTTACAGATCGCGAATATCAACACATGCGAGATATAGCAATTGAAGTCATCAGGGAAGTTGGAGTTGACACAGGTGGCTGCAATATCCAATTCGCCATTAATCCTGAAGACGGTCGAATGATTGTTATTGAAATGAACCCTCGAGTATCGAGATCTTCTGCATTAGCTTCTAAGGCGACAGGATTTCCAATAGCAAAAATAGCTGCGAAACTCGCAATTGGTTACACATTAAATGAAATTCCAAATGACATCACAAAAGAAACCCCAGCATCATTTGAACCAACCCTAGATTATGTAGTCGTAAAAATACCTCGTTTTGCCTTCGAAAAATTTCCAGGTGCAGATACAACACTTACAACTCATATGAAAAGTGTTGGCGAAGCTATGGCGATAGGAAGAAATTTCGCCGAAGCACTGCAAAAATCTTTACGCAGTCTCGAGAAAAAAGATGCACCTTTCGATTTTTCACACACAAGTGAAGACGTAAAGAATTTAATTAAGACAGCAGCGCGTCCAACAGACGGAAGAATCAACACGGTTCAACGTGCTCTGTGGGCAGGAGCAAGTGTTGCTGACCTTCACGAAAGTACAAAAATCGATCCATGGTTTTTGGATCAAATCCAATTAATTAATGAAATAGCTGTTGAAATTAAGAATGCTAAAAATTTGTCTGCAGATTTAATGAAATACGCAAAACAACACGGTTTTTCTGATGCGCAAATTGCTCAATTAATTGGATCTACAGAGAATCAAATAAGAAAAAATCGCCACGAAATGAAGATAAGACCTGTATATAAAACTGTTGACACCTGTGCAGCTGAATTTGAAGCCAAAACACCATATCATTATTCAAGTTATGACCAAGAAACAGAAGTTGCAAAATCAAATAAAGACAAAGTAATAATTCTTGGTTCAGGTCCTAATAGAATTGGACAAGGAATTGAATTTGACTATTCATGCGTGCATGCAGCACAAACTTTAAAAAAATCTGGTTATGAAACAATTATGGTCAATTGCAATCCTGAAACTGTTTCTACTGATTACGACACATCTGACCGTCTATATTTCGAACCATTAACACTTGAGGATGTTTTAGAAATTGTTCACGCCGAACAAATTTCAGGAAATGTACTGGGAGTAATCGTTCAATTAGGCGGTCAAACCCCACTTGGTCTGGCACAAAAACTGAAGGACAATGGTGTACCGATTGTGGGCACTAGTCCTGAGGCAATTCATTTAGCAGAAGAGCGTGGTGCTTTTGGAAAGGTGCTAGAGAAAGCAAAACTTCTGTCACCAGAACATGGGATGGCAGCTTCATTTCCAGAAGCAAAAAAAATTGCTTCCCAAATTGGTTATCCCGTTTTAGTAAGGCCGTCTTATGTGCTAGGTGGACGTGGCATGGAAATTGTCTATGACGAATTTAAGCTGTCGCAATACATCGAAAGAGCAACCGAGATTACACCTGATCATCCAGTTTTGGTTGATCGATTCCTTGATGAAGCTTTGGAAATCGACGTGGATGCCCTTTTTGATGGCAAGGAAATGTTTCTTGGCGGAGTAATGGAACATATTGAAGAAGCAGGTATTCATTCTGGTGATAGCGCATGTTCGCTGCCACCCATCTCACTTTCAAAAGATCAAATAAAACAAATCAGAGAAAGCACTTACGCAATAGGCACTGGAGTAGGAGTAATTGGATTACTTAATGTTCAATATGCAATTTCAAATAATGTTTTGTACGTCTTAGAAGCAAATCCAAGAGCATCAAGAACCGTTCCATTTGTTTCAAAAGCAACAGGTGTTTCTCTTGCAAAAGCTTGTTCCAGAATCATGTTGGGAACAAGTATTCAAGAATTAAGAAATGAGGGGATCCTTCCAAAACACGGTGATGGTGCAGATTTATTAAATGGAGCACCCGTTGCAGTAAAAGAGGCGGTACTTCCATTTGGAAGATTTACTGGTGTTGATTCAGTTCTTGGACCTGAAATGAAATCCACTGGTGAAGTTATGGGAATTGATTCTGGATTTGGTATGGCTTTTGCTAAATCACAAAGTGGTGCTTATGCCGGTGGATTACCCCTTGAAGGAAATGTTTTTGTTTCCGCTGCAGACAAAGATAAAGAACAAATGGTGTCTTCAATTAAGAAATTAGACGAAATGGGATTCAATATTTATGCCACAAAAGGCACTTCTGAATTTATTGCAAAACATGGTGTTAAATCTCAAATTTTGAGAAAAGTTCAACAAGGACATGCTGATGGGGAAGTTACCACTACTGAAGCAATTATGAATGGAGATATTGATTTAGTGGTCAACACACCGCATGGTGGAGGAACTAGAACGGATGGATATGAAATCAGAACAGCTGCTACAAAAAGAAGCGTTCCATGTATTACAACTTCACAGGGACTAAAAGCTGCTGTTGCAGGAATAGAGGCTTTGCAAAAGACTGGTTTCAGTGTTAAATCATTGCAAGAATGGGCCAAAGAAATAAGTAAAGCTCGCGAGAATTTTTACAAAGAAGCAGGTTTTTAATGCCGATTGTTCATAAGGGATCGGTTGTTGATAATAAAAAAGTAGGAAGTTATTTTGTGATCACCGCCACGGCCGCAGATATTCCAAGAGACTTCAAGCCTGGGAACTTTGTTGCTGTAGCTATTGGAGATGAAAGAAGTTCCCTAATTTTGAGGCGAGCTTTCAGTATTTATCAAGTTAACGATCGCGGAGTTTATGGCGGAACAGTTGACATAGTTGTCTCACCACATGGACCTGGAACTGATTACATTGCAAATCTGAAACGCAATGACCCGATTAATTTAGTTGGACCTTTAGGAAAACCGTTTAGTTTGCCAAAAGATCCAATCCCATGTGTTTTAGTTGGTGGTGGATACGGAGCAGCCCCACTTTTTTCACTCGCAGAAGCTTTAACGAGTCGAGGTTGTCGAGTTGATTTCATCTTAGGAGCATCGACTCAAGAAAAACTTTTTGGAATGTTAGAAGCTAGAAGAATTTCAACAACACTTTCAGTTACAACAGATGATGGATCATCTGGTCAAATGGGAAGAGTAACTGATGTGCTACCTGATGTAATTAAAAAAACAGGTGCGGCAGTTGTTTATGCATGTGGCCCAATGCAGATGTTAAAAGCTGTTTCAGAAGTAGCAACAATGCACGGAATTGTTTCTCAAACAAGTGTTGAAGAATCAATGGCTTGCGGAATCGGTGTTTGCATGACATGTGTCATGCCAATTATTGGCGAAGACGGAGTAACGAGAATGCTTCGATCTTGTGTTGATGGACCTGCATTTAGAGGCGACAAAGTTCGTTGGAGCGAGATTGGAACCATTCCATCTGATACATATGGCGCACCAATCGAAGGTGGTCATTAATGAAAAGAATTCCTAAGAGAACAACAGTTGATATGTCATGCAAAATTGGCCGGCTGGATTTACCTTCACCTGTTTTCACAGCATCTGGTTGCGCTGCTGCGGGAAAAGAACTAGATCAATTTATCGATATAACAACCATTGGTGCGGTTGTAACAAAAAGTGTGATGTTAAATCCAAGGTCTGGCCGCGCAACACCGCGTATGGCTGAGACTCCAAGTGGAATGTTAAACGGTATTGGATTACAAGGGCCAGGAATTGATGATTTCATCAAAAATGATTTGAGTTGGTTAAGTCAAAAGGGTGCAAAAACTATTGTTTCAATTGCGGGAAATAACATTGATGAGTTTGGAAAAGTTGCAGACAAATTAAGAGATATTCCAGGAGTAGTAGCAATAGAAGTCAATATTTCTTGCCCCAATGTTGAAAATCGTGGACAGGTTTTTGCTTGCGATCCTTACGCAGCAGCAGATGTTATAAACAATGTTAGAAGAAATGTCTCAGCAAGCATTCCTCTATTTGCAAAACTTTCACCAGATGTAACAGACATAACTGAAATAGCAAAATCAGTTGTTAAAGCAGGAGCAGATGGAGTAAGTGTCATTAATACCATCTTGGGAATGGTTATCGATACCGAAACATTATTGCCAAGACTAAGCGGAAAAACTGGCGGTTTATCTGGGCCGGCAATTAGACCAGTTGCCGTTAGATGTGTCTATCAAGTTAGAAAAGCCTTACCAAATATTCCAATAATTGGTATGGGAGGAATTCGAAATGGAAGGGATGCAATTGAGTTTTTTGCAGCTGGGGCAAATGCCATAAGTGTTGGCACAACTGTTTTTAACGATCCAGAGGCTTGCGTAAGAATTCATGATGAAACAGCGGAAATATTGCAAGAAAAAGGAATTCGATCCCTAACAGATGTGATAAATGCCGCACATCGGGAATTAATTTAAATGAAAGCACCTATTGCTGTAGCACTAGATGCCTTAAATCTAGAAACGGCTAAAAAATGGGCACAAGAAGTTTCACCATATGTATCAACCTTGAAAATTGGCTTAGAAACTTATTTGCGAGACGGCAAGTTTGCAATTGAGAGCATAAGGAGTATTAGCGATTGCGACATTTTTCTAGATTTAAAGTTGCACGATATCCCAGCAACAGTTGCGGGTGCTTGCAGATCAGTCTCTGACTTAAATCCAAAATATTTAACAGTTCATGCATCAGGTGGAGCGGAAATGATCCACCAGGCAGCTAAAGAGATGCCAAACACATTGATTGTTGCTGTGACAATTTTGACTTCAATTGATGATGCAAAATTATCTGAAATAGGTTTTAAGTATTCTTCAACTGAGACTGCAGTTAATTTAGCGAAGTTGGCAGTAAATGCAGGAGCAAGGGCAATAGTTTGTAGCCCTCAAGAGGTTTCCGAAATACGAAAGAATGTTGACTCAGACATTGTTTTAATAACACCAGGGGTTAGACCTATTGGGTCTGATGCTAACGACCAACAAAGAATTGCTACACCACAGGAAGCAATCAAGAACGGCGCGAATTTATTAGTTATTGGAAGACCCATCACTTCTTCAGCAAATGTAGGTGAATCTGCGAAAAAAATAAGTGCAGAGGTAAATAGCGTTATTTTGTGATGCCCTTTATTGCATGTGTATTTAACATGATGCAAGGATGTCCACATGGCTTTACCTGCCCTTACAAAAGAGGAACGTGCTGCTGCGTTATTAAAAGCAGCCGCTGCCAGAAAAGTCAGGGCTGAAATTCGTGAAAAATTAAAATCTGGACAAATACAATTGGTGGAAGTTTTTTCCAGAGTACAAACGGAAGATGCTGTAGGAAAAATGAAAGTGATTGCTCTGCTTGAATCAATGCCGGGTGTTGGAAAAATACGCGCTGAAAATTTAATGGAAAGAATTGGTATTGCACCAAGTCGTAGACTACGAGGATTAGGGCCAAATCAAATTAGTGCACTTCTAGTGGAATTTAATTCGTGAACTCAAAACTTGTTGTTTTAGCCGGACCTTCAGGTGTCGGTAAGGGTACCGTTGTTAGAGAATTAATTAAACAAAGACCCAACATTTTCCTTTCAATTTCAGCAACTACTCGTAAACCAAGACCTGAAGAAAATCATGATGATCATTACATCTTTTTAACAGAAAAAGAATTTAAGGAAGAAATTGATAAAGGAAATCTTTTAGAATTTGCCCAATTTGCAGGATCTTGGTATGGCACACCACGAAAACCAGTTGAGGAAAGAATTAAGAATAATCAAATAGTTGTTTTAGAAATTGATTTGCAAGGAGCTCGACAAGTAAAAAAATCAATGCCTGATGCTTTTCTGGTTTTACTCAAGCCACCTTCGATTGAAGAATTGAAGCGAAGATTGACCGAACGAGGTACCGAGAAACCAGAGGAACTAGCTCTGAGGTTAGAGGTGGCTATAAGTGAGTTAGAGGCTGAAAGTGAGTTCGATGCTGTGGTAATCAATGAGGATGTCCAATCAGCGGTTCGGCAACTGATAACCTTGTTACATCTCAATTGAGAGATATCAAATTTGACCCGAAAGGCCTTTAAAAACTGTGGCAACCACATTGCGTCCAGAAGGAATTACTAATCCTCCAATTGATGATCTATTAGATACAGCTGGATCTAAATATCAACTTGTCATTTACGCTGCAAAACGTGCACGTCAAATAAACGCTTACTATTCACAACTTGGCGAGGGTTTACTTGAATACGTAGGACCTCTTGTTGATACTCAACTACAAGAAAAACCTTTATCGATTGCTTTAAGAGAAATCAATGCCAAATTGTTAAAAACTGAACACGTTGATCCAGAAGTATTGGCTCAAGAAGCAGCTGAAATGGAACAAAGAAGATTAGCTGCCATTCAAGCTCAACAAAGATATAACGCAGGCTATGACAATTCATTTGCAGGTGTTTATGAAGAAACATTCGAAGAGCCAGTTGAAGAATTAACCGAAGATGTTGAAGCTCAAGCAGATGCAGCAGTCATTGTTGATAATCAAGAAGGCGACGATGCTGCACCAACTGAGGAATCAGTTTCCTAAGAATAAATTAGAAAACTTAAGTCGGAGAAAATATGTCTCGACCTTTGGTTGTTTTAGGAGTTACTGGCGGGATTGCTGCTTATAAATCTGCTGATTTAATTCGCAAACTTAAAGAAAATGATCTCGATGTACAAGTAATTGCAACTAATAGCGCTTTAAAATTTGTTGGCGAAGCCACATTTGCTGCGCTCAGTGGCAAGCCTGTGGTTTTTGATTTATGGGATAAAGCTCACGAAGTTGAACATGTTCAACTTGCAAAAAAAGCTGATGCAATTGTTGTCGCACCTGCGACAGCAGATTTCCTCGCACATCTTGTTTACGGTTTCGCAAATGATGCACTTTTGGCAACATTGTTGGTTGCAAAATGTCCCGTAATTTTGGCACCGGCAATGCACACAGAAATGTGGGAGAACTCAGCCACAAGAGAAAATGTTGCAACTTTGCGCAGGAGAGGTTTTCTCGTCCTTGAACCTGGCCATGGAAAACTAACGGGTGAGGACTTAGGAGTTGGCAGACTTCCAGAAACCAAAGAAATTGCAAGAATTGTTAAACAAGTTGTCAATCGAAAAACTGCAAATTTACCAAAAGATTTATCAGGACTAAATGTTCTAATTTCAGCAGGTGGCACTAGAGAAGCGATAGATCCAGTTAGATTTATTGGTAATCGTGCCAGTGGCAAACAAGGTGCAGCCCTGGCAATTACAGCATTGAGTCGCGGGGCAAAAGTAACTTTGGTTGGTGCAAATTTAAATGTTGATATTCCAGCAGGAGTCGAATTTGTTGCAGCCAATACAGCTTTAGAAATGATGGAGCAAATGCAGTTAAGAGCTGGATCCGCCGACATAATAATCATGAATGCTGCAGTTGCAGATTATTTTGTGACTAATCCAGGTGATCAAAAAATTAAGAAAAACTTAGATAGATTAACGATAGAATTGGATAAGACAGGAGATGTTCTTTCGGTGTTAGCAGATAACAAGCTTGCTAAACAATACCTGGTTGGTTTTGCTGCCGAGACAATTGAAAGCACGGACGATCTAATAGGGCTTGCAAGAAATAAATTGACTAAGAAAAAAGCAGATCTCATCGTTGGCAATAAAGTCTCTAAAACTCTGGGAATAAACCAAGATGAGAATGAGGCGGTTTTGGTCACACTGGATGAAGCAAAATCTTTACCTAAAACCGACAAATTAACACTCGCCGATGGCATCTGGGACTTCATAATTAAACACATGGCTAAAGTAGGACAAGACAGAAAGAGTCCGGTCGAGCCCGACCTTGCGTGACCTGATCTAAGTTAAATAAATTTTAGGAAGGGAATATCTACCACTATGTCCGGACGCTTGTTTACTTCTGAATCAGTAACTGAAGGTCACCCAGACAAAATTGCCGATCAAATTAGTGACTCAATATTGGATGACATGCTTAGACAAGATCCACACAGTCGCGTAGCAGTAGAAACATTAATTACGACTGGTCAGGTTCACGTGGCTGGAGAAGTCACAACTAGTGGTTATACCGATGTGCCAGAAATTATTCGTCAAGTTGTAACTCAAATTGGTTATGACAGTTCTGTAAAAGGTTTTGACGGAAATTCATGTGGTGTATCTGTATCGATTGGTAAACAATCACCAGACATCGCACAAGGTGTTGATGATGCATTGGAGGAAAGAACTGGTTCACAAGATCCTTTAGATAGACAAGGTGCTGGCGATCAAGGATTGATGTTTGGTTATGCCTGTACAGATACAAAGACTTTGATGCCTCTGCCTATTTATTTAGCGCACAGATTAGCTGAAAAATTAACAGAGGTAAGAAAAAATGGCACATTAGGTTATCTTCGACCTGACGGAAAGACTCAAGTAACAATCGAATATGACGAAAAAAATAAACCTGTACGTCTCGACACCATAGTCGTTTCATCCCAACATGCCTCAGAAGTTGATTTAGAAAAACAACTTGCGCCAGATGTTAAAAAGCACGTTGTTGAACCTGTATTGAAAGCACTTGAAGTAAATCTCGATACCAGTAATTTTAAATTGTTAGTTAATCCAACAGGAAGATTTGAAATTGGTGGTCCTATGGGTGATGCTGGATTAACTGGTAGAAAAATTATTGTTGATACCTATGGCGGAATGAGTCGACACGGTGGTGGAGCATTTTCTGGAAAAGATCCATCTAAAGTTGATCGATCTGCGGCATATGCAATGCGTTGGGTAGCTAAAAATGTTGTTGCAGCAGGTTTAGCGCAAAGATGTGAAGTTCAAGTGGCTTATGCGATTGGCAAAGCTCAACCAGTTGGAGTTTTCGTTGAAACTTTCGGAACAGGAATCACTAGTGACGAAAAAATTCAAGAAGCTATTTTGAAAGTCTTTGATTTAAGACCCGCAGCAATAATTAGAGATCTAGATCTAAAAAGACCGATCTATAAAAAGACAGCAGCCTATGGACACTTTGGTCGCGAAGACAAAGATTTCACTTGGGAAAAAACGGATAGGGCAGAAGATTTAAAAGCTGCAATATCTTAAATATTAAAAATAAGGAGTAACGGGCTAAATGCCACGACAATTAAACGTTGCTCGAGTAATCCTAGATAACCCTTTACCTCATCTAGACCGGTTATTTGATTATGAAATTCCAGCAGATTTAGATCAAGCATGTCTTCCTGGGGTCAAGGTTAAGGTTAAGTTTTCTAATCGAAATATGGAAGCTTGGGTTGTTGAAAAAGTTAGTTCATCTAATCATCAAAAGAAACTCAGTGAGATATCAAAAGTTATCTCGAATTATCCAGTTCTGACTCCAGAAGTTCTCGTATTGGCACAAATTGTTGCAGATAAATTTTTAGGTAATCTGACTGATGTTTTAAGATTTGCTATTCCTCCTCGCCAGGCTAAAATTGAAAAAAAGTTTTTACTAAATTCTTCGAAAGTAATATTTAACAAGAGTAGTTTAAATTATGATTTCACGTCTTTAGTTTTTCCTCCTTGCGTAAACCGCAATAGATATTTGGTTGAAAAGATCAGCAAAGTTAAGCAATCAAACAAGCAATCAATATTGTTATTTCCAAATATCTCACTGGTTGAAGACTTTATTGAATTCATTAAAAATGATAATTTAGATATAAAATTTCAAGTTTTGAGTGCTGAACAAGAACCAGGTATCCGCTATGAATCTTTCTTAACAATTCTTAATAATGAAGTTGATCTGGTTTTAGGAACAAGAAATGCAGTTTTTGCCCCTCTTAATAATCTAGGTCTTATTGCAATGTGGGACGATGCAGATGAAAATTACTTCTCGCAACAATCTCCTTATTGGAATGCACGTGAAGTAGCTATGATTCGAGCAGAACTTAATAAATGTGATTTTTATGCCTTTGGAAATAGTGAAAGTATTGCAATCAATCATGAAGTGAAAACAAATAGAGCTAAGAGAGAAGATTTCGGAAATTACCAGTCCAGTGAAAATTGGCCTGAAATTTTCACATTGGACAGCTCGACTTCTGATCCACTAGAAAAATCAAAAAGATTGCCTAAAAAAGCCTGGGAAATAATTAAAGATGGATTAAATAAAGGTAATGTTTTAATTCAGGTTCCAAGACTTGGTTATTCGAGTAATCTTCAATGCACTGATTGTCGAGAAAGTGCCAGATGCATTAGTTGTACAGGACCAATTTTCATCAAAGTAAAGAACTCAGCGGCCGAATGCAAGTGGTGTGGAAAAATCGCAAGCAATTGGAAATGTCGCTTCTGTAATAATAAGGATTTTAGAATTTCCGTCATTGGCCAAACAAAAACAGTTGAAGAGTTGGG
>JBJOKB010000043.1:0-2708 GCA_046046315.1 Actinomycetota bacterium
AGTAAAAGACCATCAGTTTCAACAATCGGAGTAAATGAATGGCCTGTTGCCATAACGCGAATTGTTTGCTTTTTCTCTAAAGCTTTTTTGACAGCTTTAACTACTTCTTTTTCACTTGCAGGTTGAGAGTAATTTGCGTACTTAAAAGCTTGATTACCAACCCAGTTGGTCCATTTGCCAGCCATGCCTTCAATCTAGCAATAAAACTTAAGTTTCGGAAAGGGTTTTCTCACGACGGGAAGCCTCTAAAACCTCGGTAGCGGAATCTAAATTAAGTAACAAGATTCCTATTCCCACTATTAAATCTGGCCAACCTGAGCGCCAAAAAAGTCCAATTACGCTGGCAAAAATAATTGCCACATTTGCTACCGCATCATTTCTGGCTGACAAGTAGGCAGCTTTAGTTAAACTTTCTTTACTTTTTCTAAATCTTGACAAAATAAAAGCACAAAAAACATTAATTAATAACGCGCCTAATCCTGTCAAACCTAATGTGAAGGATTCTGGGGTAGTTGGGTTTTGAAATTTATCCCACGCAACACTTGCAACGGTTATTCCAGGAATCAAAAGTAATATTGCAAAAACATAACCTAACTTAATTCTAGTTTTAACACTCCAACCAAAAGAGAGTAATATCAAAATATTTACAGATGCATCTTCAAGAAAATCAATACTGTCTGCAAAAAGTGAAACAGATGAAATTCTATTTGCTACAGAAAATTCAACGAAAAAATAAGCTAGATTTAATATTGCAACAATAATTACTGTGCGTTTTAAACTAATTTCTTTTATCAAGATAAGCCTTTATCACTTTGAGTGTTTCATCGATACCATTATTATCCAACATTTTCTGTGAGATATCGACTACATTTTGTTTATATTTAAGTGCTTCAGAAATTCTTTTGCTCACATTTTTACTAGTTAGTCTTCGGTGCGGTAAAGATTTTGGGCCCAATTTTTGTGAATGTAATTTGTGAGCCCACCAAGGCTGATCAACAATAAATGGAACAATTACAGATGGAGTCCCTGCTCTAAGTGCTGCATGTGTTGTGCCAATTCCACCATGATGAAAAATAACTTTTACCAAAGGAAATAATTTTGAATGAGAAACAGATTTTACTTGCAAAACTTCAGGATCATTTTTATACTCATTTGCTATTTCAAGTCCACCCCATCCAGCTGAAATAATTACTTGCATTCCCGAAGCCTTACAGCCTTTAATTATTTCTGAAGCAATTTTCTTAGGGTTTCCTCTTTTCATAGAACCAAAACCTGCATAAACTGTTGGCTTTTTATTAACAAAATCTAAAATTTCATCACTAATCTCTTCGTTGTCTTTCTCAAACCAAGGACCAACTAAATGCGTATTATCTGGCCAATCTTTTGGTCTGATTAATAGTGCTGGACTTGTCAAAGATAGTGAAAAGTCATGTTTAATATTCTTAATTTTTAATTTTCTAGCCCATTTAAACGTTTCGAGGAAGAATAATTTTTCAGCCAGCACAACACCTTTATAAGTTAATTTATTTAAAAACCCTAAGTTAGAAGTCCAAAGTCCTGCTGAAGCAAATTCTTTAGTGGGGCTCAAAATTGGAATTATTTCAACTAGTCCCGAGATTGCCCCAACAGATCTTGCTGCAATAGGGGCTGTTAAAAGAGTTGGATGATACAAAACTACATCTGGTTTAATTTCTAAAATTTGTTCAGCAACAGTATTTAATAATTTAACAATAAAAGGTCTAACATTTGGCAGGAAATCTATCGAGTTCTTTATTATTGATACACCATTTTTATCTACAAAATGTTTTATTGAACCTGGAAGTTCCATTACTTTAAATTCAGCACTTTCAAGTCTTGGTAAAAACTCTTGGGTAACGGCTAAATAAACTTCGTGACCCAAATTGTGGGCTTTTTTGGCAAATGCAAAAAAGGGTTCAAAATCACCACGGCTTCCAGCTGTTACTAAATATATTTTCAAAATTATTTGTCCTTAATCGAACAGAAACTTATCAGTAAATCTTGTGAGCCGCTTTCGGGAATTGAACCCGAGACCTTTGCTTTACGAGAGCAACGCTCTGCCAACTGAGCTAAAGCGGCTTGGGTTAATTAATTAGACGTGGGTAATTGGGAAACTCGGTTATCGCGACGTTTAATTAGGTCATCAACCATTGAAATAAATCTTGAAATACTTGCGCCAGGTTTTGTGTCACCAAAATAATAATTTCGCATTGAGTCATAAGAGGATCTATCTGAATTTCCCGAAATGTGATCAGCAATCAAATTAGAAATGTTATCAAGATTGTCTTTATTGATAACCGTTACAGCTTTTGAAATAGGTGCAACAATTGCAAATTCTTTTGAATTACTTCTCCTATCACACATCATCAATGAACCATTAGGTTTTAAGTACAAGTAGTCGATCGTCACAGCTGATACATCAGAGACCAATAAATCTGCCACTTGCAATACTGGCATTGGATCTCCTGCTACCAATTTATGATTTGCGTTTGAATCTTTTTGATTCGCGGAGTCTATTATTTCCATTATGGTTTTATGCGCTTTGGCAATTTGAGGCATAGCAGAAGTAATTACTTTGGGATGTGGTTTATATAAAACAGTTGCATTATTTACCTTAAGCATCGCTGAAACTATTTGCTCACCATAGACATCAACTGAAGAATAATTATTTGCATCCTGATCACCTTCCC
>JBJOKB010000090.1:0-28796 GCA_046046315.1 Actinomycetota bacterium
ACGTCCTAGGCCACTAGACGATGGGGACCAGAAGGAGAAGGGTATCGGTCATAAGGAGTAGATCAAAACCAGTTAAATGGGATGATTTACGCATGGAATTCATTTCAAAATGCACCGCTGACGCTATTTCAAATGCAGCACAAGCATTGATTAATGGACATCTGGTGGCATTTCCAACCGAGACTGTTTATGGACTTGGCGCAGATGCAACAAATGAAAAAGCTGTTTCCAGAATCTACTCTGTCAAAGGCAGGCCGGTTGGGCATCCATTAATAGTTCACATTTCATCTATTAATAAATTGGATCAATGGGCAACAGATATTCCTGATTATGCAATTGAATTAGCAAGAGAGTTTTGGCCTGGGCCTATGACTTTGATTTTGCCAAGGACTAATTTAGCAAAAGATTTCATTACCGGTGGGCAAAACAATGTTGGAATAAGAGTTCCAGCGCAACCAATTACCCTTGCTTTATTGAAGAAATTTGAAGAATTAGGTGGCCAAGGCGTTGCCGCTCCAAGCGCCAATAGATTTGGAGCGGTTTCTCCAACCACAGCAAGGGCTGTTGAAGAAGAACTGGGTTCTTTTTTCGATAAAAATGATTTGGTGTTAGATGGTGGACCTTGCCTGGTTGGTATCGAATCAACGATTATTGATTGCACTAGGTTAGTACCTAAAGTGCTTCGCCCCGGTGCGATTACTGATGAAATTATTGAGCAAGCATTAAAGGAAAAACCAGAAAATTTAAAAGGGGATTCAGATATAAAATCTCCTGGTTTATTGGATTCTCATTACGCACCTAAAGCCAAAATTTCTTTAAATGCGATGGCAGAACCTGGCGAGGGGTTTTTAGCGTTATCAAAATTTCAGACTCCAGAAGGAGCAATTAGATTGGCATCTCCTCATACGCTGGAACAATATGCACGGGATCTCTATTCTGCGCTTCGCTCCGCCGACCATCAGGGTTTGGAAAAAATCGCAGTTTTAGTTCCAGAAGGGGCCGGGCTCGCAGAAGCGATTCGAGATAGGTTGACTAAAGCATCAACTCGGTAATTTATTTAGAATTTTGCCGTTAGACTTTGCGATCTTCGCCTAGTAAGTAGGTATCAATTTGGGGCCTTTAGCTCAGTCGGTAGAGCAACGGACTTTTAATCCGTGGGTCGTCGGTTCGATCCCGACAGGGCCCACACTAAATACATTTTGATATTTCCATGTTTTCGGTACGCCTAAGCGAAATGCATCTGATTAGTTCAAACATATTGCAGACTTATCGTTATCCTTTCGCAATGATCAGTGCGGATGACCTTTTGTATCAAGCCCTCAGGATTCGCATGGTCGAAGAAAAAATTATTGAACTATACCCTTCAGATCAAATCCAAAGCCCAGTTCATCTATCTATTGGTCAAGAAGCAGCCGCGGTTGGAATTTGTGCGAACTTAAATATTTCGGACTGGGTATTTATCAATTATCGTGGACACGCTTTCTATCTAGCAAAAGGCGGACCTTTGCCTGAATTCTTTGCCGAACTAATGGGTAAGTCGGGCGGCATAAGCAAAGGTAAAGCTGGATCAATGCATTTAGCCGACCCGGCGCATGGCCTTATTGGTGCATCAGCAGTGGTTGCATCGACAATTTCACATGCAGTCGGATCAGCATTAGCTTCAAAAATAAAAGGCGAAGCTGACAGAATTTTTGTTGCCAATTTTGGCGACGGTGCAATGGAACAAGGAGTTTTCTACGAATCCTTAAATTTCGCTGCCCTGCACCAATTACCAGTTCTTTTTCTCTGCGAAGATAATGGGCTGGCTGTGCATACTTCTCGAAGTGACCGTCAGTCATTTAATCTAGAAAAACTTGTAGGTGCATTTGATATCCCGTTTATAACTATCGATAATGGATTTGATCCAGCAGAGGTGGCTTCAATCTCAAAGCAAGTAATTGATAAGGTTCGAAAGAACTCAACCCCGATGTTTTTGCGAATTCAAACAGTCCGCTACAAAGAACACGTTGGTCCGGGTGAAGATTTTAATGCTGGTTACCGCTCAGAAGAACTAGTAAATAATTGGAAAGCAAAAGATCCGCTATTTGAAGATTCCCAAAAATTTGCCGAGTACCGCTTTCGAATCACAAATGAAATCAATGAGGCGCTAAATTTTGCTTACGCATCTCCAGTTTCAAAAGCCGAGGAGTTACTGACTGATGTCATCTAATACTTATAGAGGTGCGTTAGAGATTGCGATGCGCGAAGCGATGGAACAAAGCGATAAAACTTTAATCATTGGCCAAGGAGTTGCAGACTTTAAAGGACTTTTTGGAACAACTTTAGGTTTATCCGATAGGTACCCAACTAGAGTAATTGAAACTCCGCTTTCAGAAGACGCAATTGCCGGTATTTGCATCGGAGCTTCACTAAATGGCATGTATCCAATTAACACACACATTCGAGCAGATTTTGGTCTGCTCATTTTTAATCAATTAATTAATCTAGCCGCAAAATATAGATACATGTTCGGAGGGCTGTTCGAAGTCCCACTCATGATGCGAATGATCATTGGAAGAAGCTGGGGCCAGGGTGCGCAGCATTCTCAAAGCCTTCAATCTCTACTCGCGCACATTCCTGGTTTGGTTATCGTAATGCCTTCATCCCCTCAAAGCATTCTGGCAAGTTACAAATACGCTATTAACAATTACAAAGGCCCAGTAGTAATGCTTGAACACCGGCTAATGTATGAACTTGAATTTGAAGAACAAGAAATAGATTTAGTTAATCCACTATTTGGATCAATTACTGTACAAAAAGGCTCGGACGTTACTGTTGTTGCTACTTCAGTTATGGTTCTAGAAGCGAAACGTGCGGCTGACTACTTAAAGAATTTTGGAATTTCTGTAGAAATTATTGATCTTCACTCTATTTCACATCCTGATCACGATATGATTGTAGACAGTATTAGAAAAACCGGAAAATTACTTGTTGCAGATACATCTTGGGCTTCATACGGCGTATCTGCAGAAATCAATCGCATAGTAAATGAAAAAGATCCAACAATTCTCAAAGCACCTTCTCAAAGCTTAGGAATGGCACCCGCTCCATGCCCTACAGCAAAATCATTGGAAGATTTGTACTACCCAGACGTTCACGATTTAGTGGAATCCATATGCTCCCTACATTTCGGAACAAGTGATCACTCGGTTCCTTTACCGGCCAAACAATCAATGACTGATTTTTATAAACATTTTAAGGGCCCTTTTTAATGACAAAGCATTCAGATTTTAGTTTGACCTCTAGTGAGTTGGAATTTAAATCCAAACAAATTCGAATTGACATACTCAAAGCAGTGCATAAAGCCGGGAAAGGCCATATAGGAGGCGCCTTTTCAATAGTTGAAATATTAGTGAGCCTTTATTACGGCAATGTTTTGAAATTTGATTCTGAACAACCAAATTGGGGTTCGCGAGACAGATTTATTCTAAGTAAAGGTCATGCAGGTATCGGCCTTTATGCAGTCTTGGCGGATCTTGGATATTTTCCAAAAGAAGAACTCGACTTTCTAAATAAGGGTCGACTTCTTGGCGAACACCCAGATCCTCGAATCCCTGGAGTTGAAGTGGTTTCAGGTTCATTAGGTCATGGGTTGCCAATCGGTTCTGGGATGGCTCTAGCAGACAAAATGGATAAGAATTCTCGCAAAACTTTCGTTCTAATGGGCGATGGCGAATGTTATGAAGGCTCCGTATGGGAAGCCGCAATGTTTGCTGCTCACCACGAACTTCATAATCTATGTGGGATTGTAGATAGGAACAGACTTATAACCCATGGATCAACTGAATCAATCAACCGTTTGGAACCCTTCATAGATAAATGGAAGGCGTTCGGATGGGAAGTTTTTGAAGTGAACGCGCACGATTTAGGCGAACTAAAAGAGATTTGGGAAAAAATAGATTTAAGAAAATCAGGTTCCCCTTCGATGGTCATAGCAAACTCTATTAAAGGAAAAGGTGTTTCTTTTATGGAGAATAATTTTAATTGGCATCACGGCGGAATTGATGATTTGAAGTTCGATTCGGCGCTATCCGAGTTAGCAATTTAGGTTTAAACCAATGAATAAAATTGATATGCGGGATGCTTTCTTTGAAAAACTTGTCGAAGCAGCACGTACTGATGAGCGAATAATTGTTTTAAGCGCAGATCACGGTGCATTCGCATTAAAAAAATTTGAAGAAGAAATGCCAAGTCGTTATATCAATATGGGTATAGCTGAGCAAAATATGGTTGGAGTAGCTGCGGGCTTGGCGGCAAGTGGAAAAATTGTATTTATTTACGGCATTACCCCATTCGTTAGCCTCCGTGTACTTGAACAACTAACAATTGACGTTGCAGCAATGCAGCTTCCTGTTAATGTAATCAGTGTTGGAGCCGGCTTCACTTACAGTACAGATGGACCTACTCATCAAGGTTTGCAGGATGTTGCGGCTATCGCGACTATACCTGGAATGACAATACTAAATTCATCAGACCCTGAAAACACTAAAGCTTTTGTCACTTTAGCGATAGATAATAAAAAACCTCATTACATCCGTATTGAGAAAGAAAAGTTATCGACAATGCCTCGCGAGCTTTCAATTTCTGAAGTCATTTCTCTCGGATACTCAACAATCTTTCGAAAAAACTCTAAATTATTAATTTTGACAACTGGTGTTTGGACACAAAATTTAATACAAATTCTAAGTGAGATGGATTCTGAATTAGTAAAGAGCGTTGATCTTATTGATGTCCATCAGTTAAAACCACTTGGTAAATTAAGCCAACAATTTGCAGGCTTCAAAAATATCTTAGTCGTCGAAGATGCATATAATTCCTACTTATCTTCGGAAGTTGCAAAAATTATCGCAACTGAGGACTTGAGAATTAAATTATCTATTATCACCGTCGGCGAAAATTTTTATTTTGCAGGCAACGATCGCGCACCAATGGAGTCTCTTGCTGGTTTATCTAAATCAAATATTGATTCTAAAATTAAACAAATCCTAACTACCAATTAACAGAGATTCAAAGTGAATCTGTTTGTTACTGTCAATAAATAATAAGGAGTAACTTAAGTGTACAAGGGAGCACGCGTATTAGTTGCTGGCGGAACAGGAACTATTGGGGTACAAGTTGTAAAGCAACTTATCAACCGAGGATCAATTGTTACTGTTGTCTCTTTAGATGATGTTGCGAGTGTTGAAAGAATGTTTAAAAAAGATTCCGAATCAATTATATTCAAAAATCTAGATTTAACGTCGATGGAGTCGTGCATCGAGGCTGTTAAGGGCCAAGAAATTGTTTTAAATCTTGTAGGAATAAAAGGCTCTACTGGAATTGGAGAGACTAAAGTCGCTAGCTATTTAATTCCAATGCTTCGGTTTCAAACTAATTTAATGGAAGCATCTTTCAACGAGAATGTCAACAGGTTTCTATTTACAGGAAGCGTATGCGCTTATCCGCAATCCGATTTACACGAAGAAGAGAATATGTGGAATGGTATGCCGAAACAGAATGACAGGATTCCTGGAATTGCAAAAAGAGTGGGTGAATTATTGGGCGAAGCTTTTGAGTTAGAATTTGGTTGGGACGCAGTGCGCGTAGTAAGACCATCGAATGTCTATGGACCATATGATGATTTCAATCCTAAAACTGCACAAGTCATTCCTTCGTTAATAAGCAAAGTGCATTCAGCTAAAGATGAAATTGAAGTTTGGGGTGATGGCAGCGCAATACGTGATTTTATTTACTCAGAAGATGTTGCTTATTGGATGCTTGAAGCATTAGAAAAAGCACCAAGTAATTATCCGATAAATCTCGGCAGTGGTGAAGGTATTTCTGTAAAAGAGATTGCGGAATCAATAATTAAATTAATTAATCCTAAGATTAACATCAAATGGATCAATTCTGGCCCAACAGGAGATCCTGTTCGAATAATGTCTATGAAAAGGGCAAAGCAAGTTCTTGGATATTCATCGAGAACGTCTCTTGCTGATGGATTAACAAAAACTATTGATTGGTATAAGGCGCAACTGTAATTGTTCTGATGTATCCTATCAACCATGAATTCCGACTCCAGACAATTTTTACCTCCTCTTTCAGAATTGATTGACAGGCTTACAGTTACACAAATCAAATTAAATTTGATACCTGGAAATTCTGAAGATTTTAATTCTGAAGTTAAAAAATTAATTAATGATATAAATTTGATAGCAAAAGAAAAAAAAATCGAAATTACTGGGGAACTAGTTCAAGCTATTGTTATGATCTCTCAAATTAACTTACATATTTGGCGAAACAAGGACTTAATGCAGGAAAATATAGAAAATGAATCACAATACTTGTCTTATTTAAAAAAAGCCCATCAGATGAACGGAGTACGAAACCTGCTTAAGAATTATATTTTAAAGTTAGAGGGAATTTCGGATACAAGCCAACTGCGAAGTAATTTTGAAATGGATGGCTTGGAATGGAAACTAAACCTAGAGTGAAAAAAAGTTTCTAATTAACAGATTGTTTGAAGAATCTTGCCAACTGCCCATAGCACTTGGGTTTTCGAAAATTGGAACAAACGAACTTCATTCCGTTTCATACATAAGACAAAGGCTTGATGTGCTCAGTGAACTTTCTATGTTTGGCCGCGTCTTTATTGATACCTCACCCATCTATGGAAATGGTTTTTCTGAGGTTGTCCTAGGAAATTTTCTTGCAAGTACAACTGAACGTTACTTTGTCGCAACCAAATACTATCCTGACGATGATGCAACGGCAAAAAATGTTGTAAGCTCTATTGAAGCATCGCTTAGCCGGCTTAGGATTGATAAAGTAGATTTGATACAGTTACATTGGCCAAATCCGCGTGCAGATATGAGAGAAGTTATTGAAGGTTTAAATATCCTCTATGAGCAGGGAAAGATTGGCGGACTGGGTACTTGTAATTTCTCTCAAACTGAGGTCCTAGACTTGGCACAAATTTGGCCCCGAGAACTAATAACAAATCAACAAGAAATTAATCTTAATAATATTGGTAGTAATCAAGAGTATCTTGACCCAACAGGCGCGCGCACAATGTCTTATGGAAGTTTGATTCAGGGCAGACTCGCATTTTCTCAAGTTCAACGTAATTTTATAAAAAAAGTTGCATCTGAAATTAATTTAACTCCAGCAGCAATAACCTTGAAAATTTTGAGTTTATTGGAACCAGAGATTATTCCTATTTTAAAAATATCATCGGTGAAACACCTGCATGAATTAATAATTGGCTTACAACATGAATTAGAAGAATCAATATTGAATGATTTCAACCAAATCGAAAAATTAAAAATTAAATACATAGATCCCAAGTTAATCAAGCTAATCGGGGATAAAACTCGAAATCCGTACTTATCAGTGGAGGATGCGCTACGTAACTCGCTTCAGTTATTTCCAAGCCCCTCTTCGCTTGCAGAGCGGATTAAAATATTTAATTTGGTTCTTCCAATAAAAGTTTGCCCTCTTCCCGACGGATTTTATGAAATAGATTCAGAGGATCCATTTGATCAATTAAAGAAATATTGGGCTTGGCTGATCGCTTATCCAGACAGTAAAATTCCTGCTGTAATCTTTGAATCTAGAATGGATTTAATCAGTGAATAAATTGTTGGAAAATTATAGTTGACATAAATGGAATCTTTAGCTGAATTAAAGTTACCCTTTTTCCCAATTGGACAAGGCTGTATGGGTATTGGGGGTCAGTTACAAGCTGAAAAAGTGGATGAACAACAGCAGATCCGTGCAATTAGATTTGGTATTGATAGAGGTTTAACTTTTTTAGATACAGCTGAAGTTTATGCTGAAGGTTATTCTGAGATTATTTTAGGAAAAGCTATACAAGGAATCAGAGATAAAGTTTTTTTAGCAACTAAATTTTCGCCAGAAAATAATGGTTACAGTGAAGTAATAGCAGCAGCAGAAGGATCGCTTAGGCGACTAGGAACAGATTACATTGATTTATATCAAGCACATTGGCCGAATCCAAGAGTTCCAATTTATGAAACTATGTCCGCACTTGCTGAGTTGGTCTCATCTGGCAAGGTGAAGCATGTAGGTATAAGTAACTTTTCAAAGAGGGAAATGATCGAAGCTCAGGAAATATTACCGTCACAAAAAATTTATTCAAATCAATTAGAGTATAATCTTTTTGATAGATTTGTAGAATATGAAATTCTTTCTTACTGCAAACAAATCAATTCACTCTTAATTGCTTACAGCCCTTTAGATCGAGGCAGAAATGGAAATAGTCATCCAGCTAACGAATTGTTGTCAGAACTATCAAAAAAGTATGATAAAACTAATTCACAACTCTCACTAAATTGGCTAGTAAGTCGCGGAAATGTTGTACCCATACCTAAGGCAACAAATCTAAAACATATTGAAGAAAACGCAAGCTCACTTGACTTTCAGATTAGCTCAGAGGATATAGATCGCATCAATAATGCCTTCGATTCAAATCCTCAACTAATTCCAACAAATGAAATAAATGTGAGCGTATCTGGTGAGGGTGGTAGAAAGGTCTATCGATCTAAAACAGAGGCAATCGAAAACAAATTAGGTCTATCCCCAAGCCCCCTAGAACTAGCAGAATTTATTCGTGCTGGTGACTTAACAAAACCAGTTCGCTTAGTAAAACGCATTGATAAAGCCAAAGGTTTGAAATATGACTTAATAGAGGGTCGCTTACGTTATTGGGCTTGGGTTTTAGCATTTAATGGCGAAAAACCTGTCCCTGCTTATGTAAGATATATGTAACAGAAAAAGGGGAAAAAGTGCCAACTGAAAATGATGACAAATACGCAATTAAGACGTATTCGAGTGAAAATGAAACTTTATTACGTAAAGAATTTGCGCAGCACTTCAAAAATAGTCCTATTCCCGAAGATCAGATTTTGTCTAACATGGGATTATTCCTTAATTCGAAAGCACTTTCTAGAATTCTGTTTATGAACCATTTGTATGAACAAATAATCGATGTAATGGGCGTTGTCATGGAATTTGGAACTCGATGGGGTCCAAACTTAGGTGAATTTTCCGCACTTAGAGGAATTTATGAACCCTTCAACCGTCATAGAAAAATTATAGGATTTGATACTTTTGCTGGTTTTCCTAAAATTGATTCTCAAGATGGCGACTCCGACATGATGGAAGTTGGGCATCTAACCGTGCCTGCTAGATATAAGGAATATTTAGAAAAAGTTCTAGAATTTCACGAAAAGGATAATCCATTATCTCATATTCGTAAATTTGAATTATGTTCAGGCGACGCTACAAAAACACTTCCAAAATATTTAGAAGAAAATCCAGAAACTATCGTCGCGCTTGCTTATTTTGATTTTGATATATATGAACCTACTAGAATTTGTCTTGAAGCGATAAAACCTAGGCTGGTAAAAGGTAGCGTCCTTGGATTTGATGAATTAAATGACCCAGACTCTCCAGGCGAGACTTTGGCATTAATGGAGGTTTTCGGATTAAACAATATAAAACTTCGTCGATATCCTTATGCTTCAAGAACTTCTTATTTCGTGGTTGAGTAATCTAAATTTGACATTCGGTTAAAATTACTTGATTTACATACTTAATCTATACGGAATTTCAAACGCGGGGCACTTTTGGCATCAAGATTACTATTTTCGTAAAATTTTTCGTGAACTTGACCTCCCATATGTGTACTTAAATAGTTCTGCAAACATTGCAAAAGCTGATGATGAAATTTTTAGTGGAACAAAATATCGATACGAAACAATCTATGATTCAAAAAACTACACTTCTGAAGTTCTTTCATACATTAAAAGTGACATCCAGAGCAATAATTTCAATTCCGCAGTTCTCTTTTGCCCTTGGCTCCCTCAATTTTCTAGAGAGGATCTAGAGAAACTTTCCGGCGTCAACAATCCCATAAAGATCAGTATTGCCGGAATCACAATGAGAAAACAATCATCAACTTGGAGAATAGAAGATTACGATGAGCTTTTCACGCATCAAAAACTTTTTAATTCAGATCCATTCAAATTACTTTGGATTGGAGAGCCGGTTCCATTTCAGCTAAAAACTAACAAAAAAATTAGATTCTTGCCTGAGTACGCAGAAACCAAGATAAAGTCAAATTTGCCAAAGACCTACGATCTTTCATTTCATGGACAACTTGCATCATATAGAGGTCTTTTTGAAATTTTAGTTATTGCCTTATTTAATCCAAAATTAAGAATTAATATACGAGGTTACAGTTTTTCAGCGCACAGAATTTGGAGACCTGTAAAATATCGAATATTTCAATACACGAGTTGGAGACAAAACTTAATTCTTTCCATTTTTTTTAGTTTATTTTCTTTACCAATCTCATTATTTAGATATTTACCTAACGTGAAATTTAGCTCAGTTCCATTTCATAATGAATCTGATTTAGATGATGCATTATCTGCGACGAAAGCAATTTTCTTTTGCACTAAACTTCCTTTTGGGAGCGGACTAATGACAAAAAGTTTAAGTGCAGGCATTCCGGTTATTTGGAATGGCCTCCCAGGACAAGCCTCGGAATTCCTCAAACTCAATTATGAGGCGGGCCAATTTAAATATTGGAATATTTTTGTGCCAGGACATTTTTCACGTAAACTTGCAAGAATTACCCCCCCTGCACCATTGCATGACAAGATGTGGTCAAGAGTAATGGCGGAAATTTCCGAACTCAAAAAGTTTATTTAAAGTATTCTCTATTAGTAAAGTAAGTCAATAAAGAATTTATGGGGTATATTGCACTATGCAAAATTTGTTCGGTAATAGTTTAACAAGGATTATGTGAATACAAAATTTAGTTCCTTTTTTAATGGCAAGCGAATCCTGGTTACAGGAGGTACTGGTTTAATTGGTCGAGAAGTTTGCAATGTTCTGCATCAATCAGGTGCGTTTGTCAACGTGGTTTCCTTGGACTCGGTAAATCCAATTGATCAAGTGAAATACATTTACGGTGATTTAACCGACCTTAATTTTTGCCTTGAAGTTACAAAAGATATTGATTTCGTGTTTCATCTTGCCGGAATTAAGGGATCAATAGATGTAACAAAATCTCGCCCAGCAAGTTTCTTTGTTCCTTTACTAATGTTCAATACAAATGTACTCGAAGCCTCGCGTCGAAATGGTGTTAAAAAGTTGGTTTACACAAGTTCTATTGGTGCATATCCAGCTGCCGAAATATTTGAAGAAAGTATGGGTGAATCCGGTGATCCAATGGATATGTACCCTGGTTGGGCCAAACGAATGGCAGAATTACAAATTCGTGCTTATGCAGAAGAATACGGATTAGATTGGTCAGTTGTACGACCTTGCAATGTCTATGGCCCAGGAGATAATTTTGATCCAAATAACGCAATGGTCATACCAAGTTTGATTATGAGAATTAGCAATGGCGAAAATCCGTTGAAAGTATGGGGAGATGGTTCAGCCGTGCGGGACTTTGCATTCAGTCGAGATGTAGCAATGGGAACAATTCAAGCACTTATTCATGGTACACGTGGGTCCTTTATTAACCTTGGAAGTGGAGTTGGTTATTCAATTAAGGAGTTAGTTGAAACATTGAATCAAGTAGTCCCTTTCAATTATGAGTTTGATGCATCTAAATCAGGTGGTTTTCCTAGGAGAGTAATGAATATTGACCGAGCACGGGAATGGGTTGGATATGAGCCACAGACTTCATTACTTGACGGTTTACGAGAAACCTGGCAATGGTTTCAAGCAAATAAAGAAGAATATCTTTTGAAAAAGAACTACTTTAGTTCTTCGGAGGCTTAGAGATAAATGACAACAGCTTTGATCACTGGTATTTCTGGGATGGTCGGCTCGCATCTCGCAGATTACTTAATTGAACATACAGACTGGAAGATAGTTGGACTTATTCGATGGAGAAGCCCCCTCGATAACATTTCACATATTGTACCTACTGCAAATACAGATGGAAGAATTCGATTTGTATATGGAGACCTTCGTGACACTTTATCCATTGAAAAAGTTGTTGAAGAATCAAACCCAGATTATGTGTTTCATTTAGCTGCACAAAGTTTTCCTAAAACAAGTTTTGATGCGCCACTCGATACTCTTGAAACAAATGTTCAAGGAACCGTAAGAGTTTTAGATTCCGTGCGTCGATACAGTCCGAAAGCAGTCGTGCATGTTTGCTCTTCCTCCGAAGTATTCGGTCGAGTTCCAGCAAGTAAGCTACCAATAGATGAAGAATGCACTTTCCATCCTGCATCACCTTATGCAATATCTAAAGTTGGTACCGATCTTGTAGGTAGATATTATGCTGAGGCATTTGGTATGACTGTTATGACTACTCGTATGTTTACGCATACTGGACCCCGACGCGGTGATGTCTTTGCTGAGTCATCATTTGCTAAACAAATAGCACTTGCAGAAGCTGGCTACATCAAACCGATTATTCAAGTGGGCAACTTAAAGAGCTTGAGGACAGTCGCAGATGTTCGAGATGCGGTTCGGGCTTATTACATGCTTGCAACAATTAATCCAACAAGGGGTGAGTATTACAATATAGGCGGTCAGCACACAGCTGAAGTTGGCGAAATCCTTGATCATCTAATTTCACTTTCTTCAATTGCTGGGGAACTAAAAATTGTTCAAGATCCCTCTCGCATGAGACCTATCGATGCCGACCTTCAAGTCCCAAATACATCAAAATTCACAAAGCACACGGGTTGGACCCCAGAGATTTCCTTTGAAAAGACGATGCATGATCTTCTCGAATATTGGCGCGAAAAGGTTAAACATGAAGGAAACCGATTTCTGCAGCGATAAGTTAAGGCCATAGATACAATTCCTCAATATTAGAAGCAGAAAAGGACAAGTAGAATGAGCCAGCTCAAGGTAGAAAAGACTGCATTAAAGGGAGTCCTGGCTATATTGCCACCCACTAACTTTGAGGATTTCCGAGGCAGTTATGTGGAAACATACAATCGCGAACTATTTCACGCGGCTGGAATAACTCAAGATTTTATTCAAGATGATATTTCGACATCTACACGTGGCGTATTGCGTGGCATTCACGGTGATGGGAAAACCTGGAAGTTAATTACCTGCCTTTATGGATCCTTTTATTTTGTGGTAGTAAATAATGATCCTAATTCAGATGAATACAAGAAATCGGTTAGCTTCACTCTTTCTGATCGAAACAGAGTTCAAATTTTGGTTCCACCAAATTTCGGAAATGGACATCTTGTTACATCAGATGAAGCAATTTTCCATTACAAACAGACAACAACTTACGATCGTTCAAGTCAATTCACAATTAAATGGAATGATCCCGAGTATTCAATTTGGTGGCCAACGCAATCTCCAATACTTTCAGAACGAGATTCAGCGTAAATGTCTGAAAATTTTTATGCTGGCAAGCACATACTTGTCGCGGGTGGATCGGGCTTCGTTGGGACTCACTTAACTGCGGCTCTTATAAAACGTGGCGCAAAAGTTCGTAGCACTTATCACTCAAAGCAACCCAAAGATCACCTTGAATCTGTTGAGTATGTGCATGTTAATTTATTAAATTCCTCAGACTGTTCTAGAGCAACTAAGGACATAGATTATGTTTTTATGGCTGCAGCAAATAGTTCTGGAGCTGCGGTAATGGAGCGAACCCCGCTTGTGCACCTAACTCCAAATCTAATCATGAATACCCAGATGCTTGCTTCATCATATGAAAACAACGTTAAGAAATTTTGTTTTATAAGTAGCAATACGGTTTATCCGCTAACTGATTTTGCAGTAAAGGAATCAGATGCAAACTTTGAGTTTTTTGAAAAATATTTCATTGTTGGTTGGATGAAGCGATTTTCGGAGATTATGTGCGAGATGTATTCAAATAATATAAAAACACCAATGCAGACCGTGACTGTTAGGCCTGGAAACTTGTACGGACCATTTGATAAATACAACAATTCAGAATCGAAGGTAATTGCGGCTTTAATAAGACGCGCAATCGAAGGCCATGACCCATTTTCGGTTTGGGGAGATGGATTAGATATTAAAGATTTTCTTTATATAAATGATTTTATAGAAGGTTTACTTCTAGCTTTCGAATATGCTGAAAACTTTGAACCAATAAATATTGCCTCTGGAAAACCCGTAACAATTCGTGAAGTTATCAAGGTGATATTGGAAGTAACAGGTCAGACATCTGTCAAAGTAGTTTTTGATTCAACTAAACCGACGATGATACCTAAGCGAATGATAAATGTAGATAAAATTAAGGAATTAACAGGTTGGTATGCAAAAACAGATTTGGTAGATGGCGTATCTCAAACAGTTTACTGGTACCGTGAATTCTTTGCTACCCAAACTCCCGAAGAGGTTGAAAAGTGATCATTTGTAGAACCCCAACACGTATTTCTTTTTTTGGCGGTGGTACTGATTACCCTATTTGGTATCGTGAAAATAATGGGATGGTACTAAGCACAACAATAAATAAATATAGTTATATAACTTTGCGTTACCTGCCAAGGATATTCGATTACAATTTTAGAGTCCGCTACTTCAATACAGAGCAAACTTTAACCCTTGATGAAATTAAGCACCCCTCAGTTAGGGAGTGTGCTCGAATTCTAGGAATTAAAAATGGATTTGAGATGATTCATCACGCTGACCTGCCATCAGGAACTGGGTTAGGCTCTAGTTCAACTTTTACTGTTGGAATGCTTCATTCATTTTATTCTCTTATTAATTACATGCCTACAAAACGCGAACTTGCTTTAAAGGCTTTAAAGGTAGAACAAGAAGTAATTGGAGAATCAGTTGGATCTCAAGATCAGGTTGCTGCCGCTTTTGGTGGGTTCAATCAAATTAAATTTGGTGGGGAAAAAGAATTTGAGGTAGACCCTATAATTTTAGATAAAAATAGGTTGCAAGAATTTCAAGATAAATTATTACTTTGCTTTACAGGCTTTTCTCGCTCTGCCCCTGAGATTGCTCAACACCAAATTCGGGATACACCAGCGCGGATAAAAGAGCTTAACGCTATGTCCGAGCTAACTATCGAGGGTATTTCGTTACTTACAAATCCCAACAATAATTTGAACGATTTTGGCAAACTATTAAACGAACAATGGAAAATTAAGCGTTCACTCACTGCCCATGTTTCTACACCAGAAGTTGATGAAATATATGACATCGCTTTGAAAAATGGAGCACTGGGTGGAAAACTTCTCGGAGCTGGCGGTGGAGGATTTATGTTATTTTATGCAAACCCTTCTAATCATGACGCGATCCGGAAAGCCTTACCTGACAAAGAATTTGTTTCATTTAGATTTGAAGACACTGGATCTAAGATTGTCTACTACTCTCACGAATAGAGGAAAATGAAAAAAATATTAAGTGAGAACATACGAAATCTAACAGAACTTGCAGACGATTCTGATTTTCAATCTCGCGTAGAATCTGCAATTTCGATAATTTCCGATGCTTTGAAATTGAATTTACCTGTATTGGTATTTGGTAATGGCGGTTCTGCAGCAGATGCCTTGCACATCTCTGGAGAGCTTGTTGGAAAATTCAATATTTCAAGACGCAGCCTGAATGTCATATGTTTAAATGCAAATGTGACTGTAATAACGGCTTGGTCGAATGATGTTGATTACGAAACTGTATTTTCTAGGCAAATTGAATCTCATGGTCAGTCTGGTGGTGTTGTTTGGTGCTTGTCCACCAGCGGAAACTCTCCATCGGTTGTAAAAGGATTAGAAATGGCAAAGAATTTAGGAATGAATTCAATAGCTATGACCGGGCGAGGTGGCGGAAAGTGCGCTCCACTAGTGGATATATTGTTAGATGTACCCTCCGATATAACTCCAAGAATTCAAGAAATGCACTTACCAATTTATCACTATATGTGTATGGAAATTGAAAAGAACTGTATTTGATAAAACTTCACCTAGTGCGACATGCAGAAACTGTTTGGCATGCAGATAATAAATATGCGGGCCATACAGATATTCCTCTTACTGAATTAGGTCACCTCCAGGCACAAGAATTAATTAAATGGGCGAGAGAAATTAAACCAAGCGCCATTTATTCATCTGATCTCATTCGCGCAATCGATACAGCGCGCCCACTTGGTGATGCTCTTGGAATGGAAATAAAAATAGATAAAAGGCTTCGCGAGGTAAATTTTGGCGAGATAGAGGGACTAACTCAATTAGAAATGAGAGAAAAACATCCAGAATTGTATGAAAATTATTTGATAGCGCCTGCTAATGTGCAAATGCCTGGCGGGGAGTCTGGAAAGATTGCCTTAGATAGAGCCCGACCAGCTGTCATGGAACTTATTCACGAAAATAATGATCAAGATATTATTTTAGTGAGTCATGGGACCTTGATTCGCTTAATAGCTTGTGAGCTATTAAAGATTGACTTAAATAAATACAGGCAGATATTTCCAGATATTCTTAATACAACTAAAATTACGATTCGAATTTCTAAATCTAAAGATGGAAAACAAATTAGTGCTGGGATTTTGTCTCTAAAGTAGTAATTTTTTAATTTATAAATTTGAGCTATTTAGATTGAAGAAATCCCATAACTTCGGCGACATTTTTTGGATTTCCAACCTCTAAACCCTGACGTTCCTCAATAATTTGAATAAATTTACCAGCTTCAAGTAGAGAATCTGGCGTTCCTAAGTCAAGCCAGGCTGTTCCTCTAGGCATTTTTATCACCTTTAACTTTCCATCGCGAAGGTAATCTGAATTTAGATCAGAAATTTCTCGTTCGCCTCTTGATGATGGCTTTAAGTTTTTCGCTCTTGTGCTTGCGGATTCATCATAGAAATATAAACCAGGAATGGCCCAGTTCGACTCTGTATTTTGCGGTTTTTCAATAATCCGAACTGGATATTCATTTGAATCAAATTCAATAACACCAAAATCTTTTGGGTTTGATACATGGTGGACAAGTACTGTTGCTCCCGTGTCACCAATTCGATTAATTAAATCTCTGCCTAGTCCAGGTCCGTATAAAAGATTATCTCCTAGAATTAATGCACACTTTTGACGGTCTAAAAATCTTTCACCAATAATAAGCGCCTCTCCAATTCCGTTCGGCTTATCTTGCGTTTCATAACAAATAGAGATTCCAAATTTGCTTCCATCGCCTAAGAGTGACTTAAACATAGGTAAGTCTCGCGGCGTTGAAATTAAGAGAATATCTCGAATCCCAGCAAGCATTAAAGTAGAGAGGGGATAATAAATCATCGGCTTGTTATAAACGGGAAGAAGCTGCTTGCTTATTACATCAGTTAACGGGCTTAATCTGGTGCCAGATCCGCCTGCCAAAATTATTCCACGCATAGGTAGAAGGATAGCGGGTCAACTATCTCAGATTTAAACAAGTTAGACTTAGGCGGTGCGCATATTAGTTACTGGCGGTGCCGGGTTTATAGGCTCAAATTACGTCAAATATATTTTAAATGAATCAAAAAATAAAGATCTTCACATCATAATTCTAGATAAATTAACATACGCAGGCAGATTGGATAATCTTTCAGAGGTTATTAGTTATTCAAATGTTGAGTTCATTCATGGAGATATATGCGACTCCGAATTAGTAGATAACTTGGTTTTAGAATCCGAAAGAGTTATTAATTTTGCGGCTGAGTCTCACGTGGATCGATCAATTCAGTCAGCAGATGAATTTATTCGTACAAACATACTAGGCACACAAGTTATTCTCGAGTGCATTCGCAAAAAACCAAATATTAAATTCATTCAAGTAAGCACCGATGAAGTATATGGATCGATTGAACACGGAAGCTGGGATGAGAATTATCCGTTAAAACCTAATTCACCCTATGCGGCCAGTAAGGCGGCTGCAGATCTAATTACTTTGGCTTACCAAAAAACTTACAATCTAGATTTAATGATTTCAAGATGTTGCAATAATTATGGCCCAAATCAATTTCCAGAGAAACTAATCCCTCTGTTTATCACACGACTACTCAATGGACAAAAAATTCCCGTATATGGGAATGGAAGCAATATTCGTGAATGGATCCATGTTAGCGAGCATTGCAAAGGTTTGGAGTTAATTTTTGAAAGAGGAAAAGCAGGAGAAGTTTATAATTTAGGAAGCAATTATGAAATTTCTAATATAGATTTAACAAAAAAACTAATAAATTATTTTGGCATGAGTGCAGAGATGATTGAGTATGTGGAAGACAGATTGGCGCATGACAAAAGGTATTCTCTAAATTATGAAAAAGCTAAAAATGATCTCGGATTTAAAATTGAATTAGATTTTGACATTGAATTAAATAGAACTATTGAATGGTATAAAAATAATCAGGAATGGATAGAAGCCAGGTCTTCCAGATAATGCTTTTAATTACGGGTGGTAATGGGCAGCTCGCAAAAGCAATCTCGAAAAAATTATTAGAAGGAAAAATAAATTTTCAATCTCCAGGAAAGCGCAAACTGGACATTACAAACTATTCAAACCTTGATTTGATGGTAAAAGAAATCAAGCCAGAAATTATTGTTAACTGCGCCGCGTGGACAGATGTGGATGGCTGCGAAGCGAATAGTTCATCTGCATTCCGAATCAATTCTGACGCAGTTTCTAATCTTGCAATAAAGTGCGCAACTGAAGGAATAAAACTAATTCATATTTCCTCGGATTATGTGTTCAGTGGAGAAAAAGATTTACCATGGAAAACTAATGATCCAACTTTCCCAAAAACCATCTATGGGGAAAGTAAAAAAAGAGCCGAAAAATATATTAATCAATGTGAAGATTTGGATTTTTTAATCGTTAGAAGTAGTTGGATTTATAGCCAGTGGGGGGTTAATTTTCCAAAGAAAATTGTTAAGAGTATTTTGTCCGGAAAACAAGAATTTAAAGTTGTATCAGATCAAATCGGCCAGCCCACAAATGCAAATGATCTTGCCGCAACAATTGTTAATTTAATAGAAAAAAAAGTTTCAAGGAGAATTTTGCATGCGAGCAATTCTGGTTCAACAAGTTGGTATGACTTTGCAAAATTAATTTCAAGTAAGTTTAAGGGAATTGATATTGAAATTGAACCAATTTCAACTTCCATGCTCAACAATCCTATATTTCGACCAAAATATTCAGCTTTAGATTGCAGTGAATTGGAAGAGGTTGGAATCGATTTGCTTCCAATCTGGTCTGAATCCTTTTCGATGGAATTTGAAAATATACTTAACCAATCTGAAAAGGAACTTTATGCCCAATAGTCAATTTAAGTTAATTGGTCCTGTTGTCTTTCCAGCAGATTTGCATTTTGACAATCGGGGTTATTTCAGAGAATGGTTCAAATTAAGTACCCTGTTTGAAAAAGGTGTCAATGATTTTGTTCCTAGGCAGGCTAATCTTTCAAAATCAAAAAAGGGAACGATTCGGGGAATTCACTTTAGTATTAGCTCCAATAAGCAAGCCAAATTGATTACATGTGTTCAAGGGGCTATCTTCGACGTTGTAGTGGATTTAAGACCTAACTCAAATACCTATGGAGAATGGGAATCTAAAATATTGTCTGGCGATAATCCTGAGTCTATTTATATTCCTTTTGGATTTGGACATGGATTCCAGGCGCTTAAAAAAAATACAATTGTCACTTATATTCAATCTGATGAGTACAATCCAATTTTAGAAAAAAGTTTGAATCCTTTAGATTCAACCTTGAATATTTCTTGGCCACTCAAGAGAAAAACTATAAGTAAAAAAGACAGGGTTGCCCCATGTTTAGTAGATTTGAAAAACCAAAATTTATTTTCTGCTTTTGAATAAAAAATCTCGAAAAATAACGATTAGTTGGCGTCGTAAGTATTTCAGAATAGAAAAATATGCTGCAAAAATTAAAGTTAATTTATTGTATTTTTTCCAAAGCGAAAAAATTGCTTTAAGTTCATAATATTCATGTAAAGTTCTTTTTGAGCTAATGCCTCCCTTTGAGAATTCTTTTCTATAAATCCTAGCAAGAGGAATTTTTAAATATGCGCCTTTAAAGCCGTTATTCAACAAAGTTAACCAAAGTTTAAAATCTTCAGAAAGCCCTACTGAAAATCTATGAGGTATTGACCTCCTTAAAATCACAGTTCGCGTTGCAACTTTATTACGAAATAACATCGACTTGATTTCTAAATATTGTAGAATTTCACTATTCGCATTTGCTAGTCCTACAGTTCCAATATCCTGAAAACAAGATTCTCCAGACAGAAAATCGATATCTTTATGGTTTATTAGAAAATTAATTTGTGTCTGATTTTTATTGTCTAACCAGGTATCGTCGGAATCGAGAAAAGAAATCCAAATAGTGGTTGCTTTGTCCCAGGCCAAATTTCTTGATAGACCAGGACCTAAATTTACAATATTTTCTAAAATAGTAATATCGATGTTTGAATTATTAGACTGAATACTTTTTAACAAAGATAATGTGTTATCAGTACTTGCATCATCAACAAAAATTATTTTTTTGACAGGAACGGTTTGGTTCTTTACAGAATTAAATGCTCGTTCTACAGTATATTCAGAGTTAAAACAAGGAATAATCACTGTCACATCAGATGGCTCATTCATATCGCTATCCATTTATAAAATTCAACAAATTCTTACCATCTTTTTGCGAAAAAGTGGTAACTAATTTCGTTTCAATAAAGGCGCTTCTATCTCGTTCTAACATACTTTTAATGCCCTCCTTGAAAGATTCAAGATTAGTTGGATCGAAATAAATTGGATAATTTCCGACAACCTCATGGAAAACTTCCAAATTCGAACAAGTCAGAGGCACATTAAGTGCCATGGCTTCTAAACAAGGTCTACCAAAACCTTCAGATAGAGATGGATACACCACTCCATCTACTGAATGATAGGCAACTTTTAATTGCGGCAGGGTGAGATTTTCTAAGTAGTAAATGAAAGAATTATCATGCAAATTCATATCAATTACTTTTCTCCATTTGCTATTTGCAAAACCTGTAACAATTAGAGCAATATCCAGTCCCTCATGATTTAAATCTTGAATTGCTTGGACTAAAAAAGGAATATTCTTTCTATTTTCAAGGCCCCCGCAATATAGAATTGATTTTTTATGTTTATTAAATTTCTCCTTAAATTCCGTAAGTTCAGAAGTTGATGGAACATAACTTATAAGCTCCTCATCGCAGAAATTGGGTAGTTTAAAAATTCTATCTGGTTGAAAATTTAGGAAAGAGATGATCTTCGATTTAGAGTATTCAGAAACTGTGAGTAATTTATGTGCCCTTTTAGAATTAAATTTCATAATTGTAAGAAAATAATTTCTGCGTAAAAGTGTATAACTTTTCGGAACTTCAAGAAAACATAAATCATGAATAGAAATTACCGAGTTAATCTTTTTCGGCATAATAACATCGAAATATGGAGAAATTATTAAATCAGGTTTTTTAAATCTAGCTATTAATCTAAACATAATTAAATCATATAAAAGTATGGAAAGTTTCCTTGGGAAAAAAAGAGGAAGCTTCACTTCTAACCTTTCAATTTTTAACTTTGGAAAGGGAGTAAAGATGCTATTCTTTGGATAAATTAAGGTTAAATTTTCTGGATTTTCTTGATACAAATAACTAATAATTTGATCAAACCACTTAGTTATACCTCCATTTTGATTTGCCGGAGTTTTTGCTTCAATCCAGATTTTCATTTCTTAACTTTGATTCTGTAAATGAAAATACTAATAATTTTTAAGAATATTAACAAAGGTTTAGCGAATATAGAAAAGATTTTGTAAACAATTTTGTTCCGTTTTCCCTCAAAATTACTCTCTAATCTGAGGGAGAAATTTTCAAATGCATCCTTTAAATATCCCAATGAAATCAATACATTCATGAAATCTAAAGTTCGAACACTAACCTGATTTAAGTTAGAAAAGTTCCTACTTAGAATAAAATTCACTCGTTGATCATATGTATGATTTCTTGTAACTAATTCATGACCAGACTTCGCAATTTTTGCTCTTAAGGTTTCATTTTCTAAGTATAAATTGATCTTTTCCAACAAATCATTCTCATCAAAATAAATATCAAAATCTTTTCCCTTTACCAGCAATTCATCCAATCCGTTATCATGTATTTGGTTTGTTAATAGAAGTGCTCCCGCTCCTAAAGCTTCAAAAATACGCATGTTAATGTCGTTCATTAAACTATGGTTTATCACAACCTTTGAATTCGCGTAAATTTCCATCATTACTTTTGGTTGAGCCGGACCAAAGTAGAAATTTGTGAAGTTCTTTGAAATTAGGTCATAAATAATTTTTCGCTGAGGATATAACTTCCAGTTTGTTGATCCGACATACGCAACATCATATTTTTTGGCATTAGTCGAATCGTCAACTTTATAAATTGGCGCAGCTAAAGGCATCCAAGTAACGTTTTGAATTCCATCTTGGGAAAGTTTTGCTACAAAACTCTTTTGAGCAATTAGAGAATGAGAAAATACTCTAGAAATCATTAAATGCTGGTCATAATTATTGTGCGTATCAATACCCCACCATAAACAAGGGAAATTTAATTGAGCTAAGTCAGTTGGAAATAGTGAGGTTGAGCCACCTTCAACATAAATTAAAAGATCTGGTTCAAGTTGTTTCTGTGCAAGAATAGTTTTGAGTTTAAATCCCCTACTCCTCACGACATCAATAAACGGCATATTTTGTGTGCCGATTGCAAAGACATTAATGCCCCTTTTTTTTAGTGAATCAAGTAAGTATGTTGCAGGTGTTTTTTCATCAAAAGAGGAGATCAATACAATATTCATTAAGATATTTTTCTAGCTACAATGATGTACTGTGAAATTTCCAACTCGGGAATCAATTTTCTTAAAGGCCATGTAATAATTCTTCTTAACATTCCGTAATTATCAATATTAGATGAGATAGTTTGGATATCTAAATCTGATTGAGTTATAAGTGAGATTATACTTTGTCTAGTAAAGAATCGAAGATGTGTTCTATCTAAGATGCCGGAATCTTCATACTCCCAAGTTCCCTTAATTAATAATTTTCCGATGATGTTTAAATTTCTAACATTTGGGATACTAATTATTGCGACTCCATTGGATTCCAATTTACTAACTAACTTCCCCAAGATTCCCCAAGGATTTTCTAAATGCTCGAGAATATCTGCAGCAATCAAACAATCAACCATTGGTAATTCATCAATATTTAATTTCTCTAAATCCCCGATCCAGTATTTATCACAGATTTTATCCAGATATATTGTTGCCGATTCGGAGAACTCAACTCCGTAATATTCCAATTTTCGCATTTCTTTTAATTTTTTTCCTAAATTTCCAAAACCGCATCCAACATCCAAAACTTTAGAAGTATTTTCTGGAATCTTATTGAGTATTTCCGGCCTAATAAGAGAATAATACATATCTGCTTGGACCGATTCACTATTCATTAATTTTCCACTTTTCAAAAAAATATTTTTTATTACGGTTGTGAAGAGCTTCGGTATCAATGGAGGTTTCAAAGTAACTTATACTTGATCTAAATGAACTTACCCCGTGATATTCATTGTGGACAATTTCTAATTTTGGTAGCACCAAACATTTTTGTCCTATTTTTCTAATTGCAAAAGAAAAATCAACTTCTTCATAACCCGCCGGTGTATAGAAAACATCAAACCCACCCACCTTGAAATAAGTAGAAGTTCGAACCATAAACAAATAACCAGATATAACATCGGCAAATTCAGGCTTTTCTATACCTACGAATTTTTTTGATTTTCCATTTTCGTAAATATCCCCACGCGGACCAACTTCACCAACATCTAGATTTTTATTTAGCGCTTCCTCTAGTTGTTCGATAGCGTTTGAACCAATTCTGACATCATCATTAACAAAACAAAGATATTTGCCTTGTGCCATTTCGGCACCCATATTCCAAGATCTGGCTACACCGGGATTGGTACTATTCAAAACATATTTCGTGACTGATCTATTTTTCTTGATGAAATTTACCAATTTATCTTCAGTTGAATTGCAAATTACTATTACTTCGTAAGAGGTGGTTACGTTCTTCGCTATGTCCTCGAGTACTTCTTTGATTGTCGACCTAGGCATAAAAAAGCGTTTCTTATTTAACGGACGTTGTAAATACAGAACTGGAATTATGAAAGAAATTTTTGGGTGTGAACTCATTTCATTAACTCCTCAAGCTCTTCCCAGAATACTTCACCACTTTTCTCAATATTTCGAGGATCAGAAATATCATATGGAAAAGAAAGCGCACCTACATTTTCGTTAGTGATTAGTTTACATCCGGAAAGTGCTGCTTCTACCACAACTCGACCTTGTGGCTCTGGCCAACGAGGTAGGTAAACGAAGTTCTTGGCCCGATTCATAATTAAAGGAATTTCATTATATGAAAGCTTGCCTAAATATGTCCCAAAATCCAAATTTATATCTGGATGAATATCTCCTACTAGATGAATATTTTTATCTCGAAACTTTTCCCTAAGCTCAAAATATCCTTTTGCCTCAGACAACACTCCAACAAATAAGAATTCAATATCTCTTTCGGAATTGTAATTCTTAAAGACACTTGTGTTAATTATTGGATTAAGAATTAAACTTTTGTGATTCTCCGGAATTCTTACTGATTTTGAAATAACTTCTCTATGAAGTGGGCTAACGAAAATATTTGCAACTGATTTTAAATAACTTTGCCGCACAATATCTTTAAAACTAAAGCAGTTATTCGAAAAATCTCTAGTTATCAAATTTTGTTTGATCCTGCTTTTAGATTTAAATTTGCAACTCTTTTCTACTTTTCCAGAGCAGGGGAGATAACCTAAATTACAAATATCGGAGTAAGCATTGTTGAGGTGCATAAAAGGCTTATTTAACATAACTTCATTTAAGAATTTTTCAGAAAATTTGATCCAATTTCCTCGGCTCTTAATAGTGTGCGGAAAATTAAAGATATCTGCGAGCATATATAGATCAGCATCTTCTTGAATTTCAAGCTTTCGATTTCTTATCGAAGTGGTTGAAATTTGATGCCCTCGTGAGATTCCCAAATCAATTAACTGGCGATTCACCATCTCACCACCACCGGAATATTTCATTGGGTTTAGGTAAGAAATAAAGTTAATTTTCACGGTTGAAGGCTACCAAGCACACCTAATTTGAGATGATTATGGCTCAAATAAAGCGACAGGTTAGTAATAGAATTAGCCAATGCGATTGCCTAATTTGAGAGATCTCAAAACAAGCACTTTTTGGCAATCACTCAACACACTTCCTTCCACTGATAAACCAAAATTTCTAATAGTTTCATTGCTTCAAGTTGGGCTTGGTTTCCTAGATTTGTTAGGAATAGCAATTATCGGAGTACTTGGCGCCTTAACTGTTACTGGTATCTCTTCAAAGCAACCTGGAAATAGAGTAGCTAATTTTTTGTCAATAATCGGAATTGATGATTTAAAATTTCAAAATCAAGTAGCCATTTTGGGTGCGATCGCAACAGTGATATTGATGGTAAGAACAATCCTTTCTATTGTAATTCTCAAGCGAGTTTTTCTATTTTTGAGTAATCGCAGCGCATCAATGACATCAAACTTAGTGTCTAAATTACTTTCGCAATCATTGATTGAGGTGCAAAAACGCTCAACGCAAGAAACGGTCTTTGCCCTAACTCACGGAGTTTCTTCGATCACCTTAGGCGTATTAGGGAGTGCTGTAAATCTGGTTTCAGATGGATCTTTATTGATCATTATTGCAATTGGTTTGTTTCTGGTAGACCCAGTTATTGCCTTTAGCTCACTTATTCTCTTTGGTGCATTGGCCATCGCGCTCTATTGGTCTATGAGTGTTAAGGCTCAGAAATTAGGCAACAAGAGTGCAGAGCTAAGTATTTTAAGTAGTAAGAAGATAATCGAGGTACTAGAGTCTTATCGAGAATCAGTAGTTAGAAATAGAAGAAGTTACTACGCAAAGCAAATCTCAGATACTCGCTATCAATTTGCGAGTACTCAAGCTGAACTGCAATTCATGCCAAATATGAGCAAATACATTATTGAATCAGGAGTTGTTATCGGAGCCGTTGCAATCAGCGGAATCCAATTTTTACTACAAGATGCAGCCCACGCAGTTGCTACGTTGTCAGTGTTTTTGGCAGCTGGAACAAGAATTGCACCGGCAATCATGCGCCTGCAGCAAAGTGCAATTTCTATGAAAGCAAATGCTGGAAGTGCATTAAGTACCATTTCCTTAATTAAAGAGTTATCGGATATTCATTCACCAGAAAATTCGAATGCACCACTTGACACTATTCATCAAGGATTTACCGGCAATGTTGAAGTTAAAGATATTTGTTTACAGTATCCAGGAAAAGAAAATCTTGCTTTAAACATGATTAATTTGAAAATTGAAGCTGGTGAATCCGTAGCCATTGTTGGTCCTTCCGGGGCTGGCAAAACTTCGCTAGTTGATGTATTACTTGGAGTAATAACTCCAAGTAAAGGCGATATAAAGATTTCGGATTCATCGCCATCGACTTGTATTTCAAAGTGGCCGGGGGCAATTGCATATGTGCCACAAGATGTAAAAATTTCAGATACCACCCTAGGTGGCAATATTTCTTTGGGGTATGAAGATCTTGAGAGCAACAATCAATTAATTTTAGAGGCAGTAAAAGTTTCTCAATTGTCTGAATTGATCAATTCATTGCCTGATGGAGTTGAAACTTTAGTGGGTGAGCGGGGTACTAATTTGAGCGGTGGTCAACGTCAACGTTTAGGAATTGCAAGGGCACTATTTACTCGACCGAAATTGCTGGTTTTAGATGAAGCAACTAGCTCTTTAGATGGCCAAACCGAGGCTGATATATCCAGTGCCATTGATGCACTTCGTGGTTCGGTAACCATCATCTTGATTGCCCACCGCCTTTCATCGGTTAGACATGTAGATAAGGTCGTTTATATGGATTCAGGAGAGATCAAAGCAGTCGGCAGTTTTGCAGAGGTCCGAGCCAAGGTGCCTGATTTTGATCGCCAAGCTCAGTTAATGGGTCTTTAGTAGCTAGGTGTAAGGGCTAATTCAAAAAAAATCTCTGAATTGACCCCAGATCGAGGGCAACATTTGGCCCCCTCAGGTGTCTTACTAGGTAGAGGGCAAGACGTTGTCTCTCTGAAAGCGGGAAATCAAGTGTCACTTCGTAAGAAGGCTCAGGCCCCAGCATCTGTTGCTGCGTGGTCTGTTTCTGATTTATCCGCGCTATATGCAGAAAATCGCTCATCCCTAATCGCTCAAGCCCGCCGAATTCTTCGAAGCGATGCCGATGCAGCTGAAGTAGTTCAAGATGCTTTTCTGAAATTCATCTTGGCAGCACCTGAACTAGATACCGCAGATCGCGCACTTGCTTACCTTCGTACCTCAGTCAACAACCTTTGCTTGAATGTAATTCGCGCAACTGGTTCACGTCCAAACTTGGTAGCAATCGATGCCGATACAACTCAAGAGCGTTTATCTGAAATCGCAGCCGAAAATCACATTCCAATGGACGCCTCACTTGCTGCAGCAGAGGATGCTTCAATTATTCGTGAAGCACTTTCTCGCCTTTCTCCTTCACAACGTACAGCTTTAGTTATGTGGGAAGTTGAAGGACGCTCAACTGAAGAAATTGCAAAGGCAATTGGAACAACACCAGCGAATGTACGTCATGTTGTTACTCGCGCTCGCACTTCGTTCGTCCGAGTTTTATCTGAATGGGTTGTTGATGAAAAGACAGGTGCAACCGCGCTAGATGCATTGTCTGATACATACAAGAAGGCTGCAGAGCTTGCCAAGAAATCCTCAAAGGTTGCACTTTCTTTGCTAATCGTTTTAGTTGCCTTCCTTGGTTTCAATTCTGAAACAGGTTCTGAGTTCAATAATGGAACCTCTATTTCTAATTTTGCTCAAGAAGCGCCGGCAACAACAAATAAATCTGTTCAGGATGTTGTGCCTTCTACTGATGATCTTTCAAATCAAAAGGTATTGGTTGAAAATAACTCAATTGCCTTTAGAGCATTTAATAATTTATTTGCTGGTTTATCTAAAGATGGAACACCAATTGGATTTACAGTCTCTGATTCAGCAGGAAATATTGGATCAATTTCAGTTTCACCAACTGCTCCGATTACAAATCCAGATGGTTATGTATTGGTTTCTTTTGTTAAGTCAGTTGAAGCTAATGCCATCAATGTTCTTCTTTCACAATCCATAACGGTTGATGGAGCTGGTACCACGTATTCGGCCTCTCCCTCCGTAACTATTGCTGGAAATTGGTATCCAATTACCCTTACCCAAACCGCTTCAAATGTGAAGCGCCTACCTAACGGTAACTACCTTTTGACCGCCACTTTATACGTGGATTCTACTGTTGAGTCGGGCATGTTCTTCGATTCCACCTCCGGGCTGGATGTCGATGCGATCCCAGGGGAAATCTCTACCCGTATAATTATGGACTCTAGCAAGAGCCAAATTCTTGCCCAGGCGATCAATGTAAGCGCTAAGGGAGTCAAGTAAATGACTTCCAACAACCAGGTTTCTCCTGTGATCCGGATATCACGGGGGGAAAGAGATGCGTCAGCACGTGCGACTCATCTCAAAGCCGCCTCTAGGAAATACTTAGAGACGACTATTGAAAGGAAACAAATGTCTACAACGACAAACTTCAAGCGCATTGCGCTTGTAGCTGTTGCAGC
>JBJOKB010000099.1:0-2534 GCA_046046315.1 Actinomycetota bacterium
CCACGTGTTAAGAACCTTTCATTTACAGGTTCAACAGAGGTTGGTCGCATCTTGCTGAAAGAGGCTGCAGACCGCGTAATCCGCTGCTCAATGGAGCTTGGCGGAAATGCACAAGTTGTTATTCATGATGATGCAGATTTAGCTGTAACTATTCCGCAACTTTCACTTGCAAAGATGCGCAACGGTGGTGCTGCGTGTACATCTGCAAACCGCATCTTCGTACAGCGCGGTATCGCAGATAAGTTCATTGCCGAAATGACTAAATCCATGAGCAGTTATGTAATGGGTCGCGGAACTGAAGCAACAACAACTCTTGGTGCATCTGTTTCAATGAAGGAACGTAACAAGATTGCAGAGCTAGTTGAAGAATCTGTTGCAGCAGGTGCAAAGGTTGAGGTCGGCGGAGTTAAGCCAGAAGGCGATGGAGCTTTCTACCCAGCAACGGTTTTGATCGTTGAAAAAGACAACCCAATTCTGCTTCATGAAATCTTTGGTCCAGTCGCACCGATCGTCATCTTTGATACAGATGAAGAAGGTATCGAAATGGCTAATGACACCGAGTTCGGTCTTATTAGTTATGTCTTCTCCTCAAACCTCACACGCGCATTGCGCACAGCAGAGGCGATGGAGTCTGGAATGGTCGCGATCAACAAGGGAGTTATCTCTGATCCAGCTGCGCCATTTGGTGGCGTAAAGCAATCAGGCTTAGGCCGCGAAGGCGGCTTTGATGGAATTCACGAGTTCCTACAAACCAAGTTCATAGGCGTCGAGATCTAATTTCAATTAAGTTTGAAGTCCTGAATTAAATAATTAATCCCGCTTCGGTGTGAGCAAACAATTCGATTAGTAGTTCTACTTTTTCATCATCAGAATCTGGTATTGACGCTTCACCCGAGTAGCTATTTTCCTTGGCTGAATGCGGGTTGGCTTGCCAGGCAAACCTATTATCTTTAATTTTGTATCGAATTAGATAATTTCCGTTTTGTCGAGAGAAAGATCCAGTTTCAAGAAGGATAGATGCTTGCGATTCATATCTTGAACGTTCATCACGCATCAACCTAATGCACTTCGCAATAACATCTGATTCACGTATTTTTTGTTCAGATGATAAGAAATTACCTTCAATACCCACAAGATTAGGGTATCTCAGGTCCCACATTTGATGGGTTCTATTTTTTGCGAAAGAACATGTCTTGCAAATTGCCATTTACCGCCAATAAAGGCTTTTGAATACGCAACACCGTACCAAAATGTTAGATCTCTATTTTTACAAAAAATGTAAGTATTAAAATTCTCTACTCGAACTCTAGGTGAGGTAACACCAGGGCTTCTCGTAATAGTTTTAAATACAAAATGATTAAATGGTTGACCGGTTTTCCATAATTCTACCGTCAAAGTCACTCTACTTTGCGGCAAATGACAGGTTGAGAAGGCATCAACTTTAACAGCGCGCTTTCCAGTTTTTATCCAAACATCTTTCGAAATATGAGCGTTGCTTACTTCAATTCGGCAAGGCAATTTCGGGGACGTTGGATTTGCGGCTTGAATGCTTAAGAACGTGATTGCAAAGAGAAAAGTCACACTCGCTGCTGTTGAAATTTTTAAATTTTGCATGTGCCAAGGATTGCAAGACTCACTGGCAGAACTTCTAGGTTATCCCCAACAGCACCATCAAATTACTCAACGTAATTTATTTAACGCATCTCCATCAATAAAATCACGCAGCGTAATTAACCCATGCAAGCTCTTTGTGCGATTGGTTATCATCAACTTTTCTAGAAAGGGAAATTATGAAAACTCCACAATTGAATTTAGTTACGGATTTCACCGAAGCAATATGGGTTCAGGAGACGCTTTACCCTTGGGATGATCAACACATAGCTTGTTTAGGAGTTTTTATCCCAAAAGGCTTCGAATCGTATTTGACTATTCGTCATGACAATACGAACCCAGAGTTAGGTTCGGTTTCGAGCTTGAATTTTGAGCGACTCACTTTGATGTTGCGAGATTTTACAGAATCGCCTGATGAGTGTTTTGTAGGAATCTGGAATGGCTTTGGATGGGGTTTTGAGGAGTTGTATTCAGACTTATTCAAGAGTTTTCCTAAAGGAAAAGATTTTGATCAATTCTTTAAACTACCTAATCGCGACTATTACTTATTACAGTGCGAAATCCTCGAAAGCTTAAAGATTGGTCAGATTATTTTCGGTTACTTAGACTTTGAAAAGCCAAATCTGATGTGGCCCCGTGATAAATCATGGTTCGTCTCGAATGAAATTGATTATGACGTCACTCTTGTGGGAGGCACAGAAGAAATGATTCGAGAACTTGAGAATTATCCTTATTTTGTAACCGAACGGTTCGACCCCACTATTCCCAACTACAGCATCTTTCGAGCCAATTGGATGCTCTAACTGGCGGAGGATGAGGGATTTGAACCCTCGATAGGTTGCCCTATACACGCTTTCCAAGCGTGCGCACTCGGCCGCTATGCGAATCCTCCCGAGGGGGAGAACTCTATCGGTGGGTATAAC
>JBJOKB010000013.1:0-11633 GCA_046046315.1 Actinomycetota bacterium
TTCCGGGGAATAATCCCGACGAAACAAATGTTCCAGATATGGTCATGTTGTTAGCAACTGATTTTGCTGTTCTAGATCACGTTGATGGTTCTGTTTGGTTAATTGCAAACGCTGTTAATTATGATGGAACAGATGAGCGAGTTGAAATAGCTTATCAAGATGCGGTTGACAGATTAATTTCAATGGAAAATTCTCTTAATGCGCCACAAACTCAAATTGGATCTGCATTTAATTCAGAAATTAAACCCGATTTTGTTAGTAGAACAAAAAGTCAAGATTATCAAGCAACTGTTAAGAAAGCTATCGAATATGTCGAAGCAGGAGATGCTTTTCAGATTGTTCTTTCCCAACGATTTGATATGAAAACAAATGCAAAAGGTCTAGATATTTATCGGGTGTTAAGAACTACAAATCCAAGTCCCTATATGTATTACTTAAATGTGCCAACTTATGACCTCTCAGCTACTGAATTTGAAATTATTGGTTCAAGCCCTGAGGCACTAGTAACTGTTAAAGATAGAAAAGCAATGATGCATCCAATTGCAGGAACAAGGCCTCGCGGAAAAGATAAAAATGAGGACGAAAGTATTGCTATTGAACTCTTAGAGGACCCAAAAGAAAAAGCAGAACATTTAATGTTGGTTGACCTTGGCAGAAATGATTTAGGTCGAGTTTGTAAACCTGGAACAGTTGAAGTTGTTGAATTCATGCAAGTTGAAAGATATAGCCATGTAATGCATTTGGTTTCAACAGTTACTGGAATTTTAAATGACGAAATTTCTGCAGCAGATGCACTTAGAGCAACTTTTCCAGCCGGAACACTTTCTGGTGCACCAAAAGTTAGAGCAATGCAAATAATTGATGAACTTGAACCAGTTAGACGTGGCATATATGGAGGAGCGCTAGGTTACTTTGATTTTGCTGGGAATATGGATGTAGCAATCACCATCAGAACGGCACTTCTTAAAAATGGGGTTGCATACGTTCAAGCAGGTGCTGGTGTCGTTGCAGACTCTGTGGCAAGTAGTGAAGATTTGGAATGCCAAAACAAGGCCGCAGTGGTACTCAGAGCAGTTGCTTCAGCGTCTTCATTAGGCTGAGAACATAAATTTTATTAAAGGAGAAGTAATTAATGTCCAAAGATAATCATGGTCAAACTCCAGCAGCTTGGACTGGAACTTTTTTGATCATTGCAGCTTCTGTAATTTCTACTGTTGGTTTAATTCAAAATAATTGGACAATGTTTTGGTCAGGAATCGTTTTAACAGTGCTAGGCGGTCTGATTTGGATTGTCTGGGAAAAAGCTAACTCAAGAAGAAAATAAAAGGAAAAGAAAATGACGAGCGTTCTAGACGAAATTGTTGTTGGCGTTCGTGAAGATTTAGCAAAAAGACAAGAAAAAACTCCTATTGAGGAATTAAAAGCACAAGCAGAAAAAGTTCCACCTGCACTTGATCCTTTTCCTATCTTTGATGAAGCAGGGGTAGCTGTTATCGCAGAAGTAAAAAGATCAAGTCCCTCCAAAGGAGATCTTTCCGAAATAAGTGATCCAGCAGCGCTAGCCAAAGAGTATGAAGCAGGTGGCGCAAGTTGCATAAGTGTTTTAACTGAAGAGCGAAGATTTAAAGGTTCGCTTGCTGATTTAGCAGCAGTGAGAAAAGCAGTTGAAATTCCAATTTTAAGGAAAGATTTCATTGTTTCTAGTTACCAACTTTGGGAAGCCCGCGCTTTTGGCGCTGATCTTGCATTATTAATTGTTGCAGCACTTGATCAAGAAGCTTTGGTATCTCTAATTGAAAGATCAAAAAGTATTGGCTTGACTCCTCTTGTTGAAGTACACACCGAAGAAGAAGTTAAAAGAGCTGCAGATGCTGGCGCCAAATTGATTGGAATTAATGCTAGGAATTTAAAAACGCTAGAAGTTGATAGAAATACTTTTTTGAAATTAGCTCCTTTGGTACCTGCTGAGTGCATTTTGGTAGCAGAATCTGGCGTGCGCGATAAACACGATTTAATCACTTACGCTAATGCTGGTGCGCATGCAGTTTTAGTGGGAGAAAGTTTGGTAGTCAATAAAGATCCGCGCGCCGCAGTTCATGAATTAGTAACTGCTGGAGCTCATCCCGCGACAAATCATGGGCGTTAAATAAATGACAACATTCTTGCAAGATCTAAAAAAGATTGATGATGAAACCGGCCACTTTGGTCAATTTGGGGGTCGCTTTGTTCCCGAGGCACTAATTTCAGCTCTTGATCAACTCGAAATTGAATATTTAAAAGCTGCAGCTGACCCAAAATTCAATGATGATTTTCAAAATCTTTTGAAAGATTATGTGGGAAGACCAAGCCCTTTAACGGAGGCAAAGAATTTTTCTAAATACGCCGGTGGTGCGAGGGTTTTTCTTAAAAGAGAAGATCTAAATCACACCGGAAGTCACAAAATTAATAACGTAATTGGTCAAGCTTTACTAACAGTTCGGATGGGTAAGAAAAGAATTATTGCCGAAACTGGTGCTGGGCAACACGGTGTTGCAACAGCAACTGCGGCAGCACTTTTTGGACTTGAATGTGTAATTTACATGGGCGAAGAAGACACCGTTCGCCAATCATTGAATGTGGCACGAATGAAACTTTTAGGTGCAACTGTTGTTCCAGTTACGACAGGAACAAAAACTTTAAAAGATGCGATTAATGAGGCGATGCGCGATTGGGTTACAAATGTTGAAACAACACATTATTTATTAGGAACAGTTGCTGGTCCACATCCATTTCCAACAATAGGAAGAAATTTTCACAGCATCATCGGCGTTGAAGCTAGACAACAAATATTAGAAAAAACTGGAAAACTTCCAACAGCAGTAACTGCTTGTGTTGGTGGAGGATCCAATGCAATTGGTTTATTTCATCCATTTATTTTAGATAGAGATGTACAACTTCACGGATATGAAGCAGCCGGAGATGGTATTGAAACTGGAAGACATGCAGCAACGCTTTCAGGTGGGTCAATTGGAATCTTGCATGGAACACGTTCCTATGTATTACAAGATGAAAACGGTCAGACTTTGCCAAGTCATTCAATCTCAGCTGGACTGGATTATCCAGGAGTTGGACCAGAGCATGCTTGGCTAAAAGATTCTGGTCGAGCTTTCTATCATCCAATTACAGACACTGAAGCAATGGATGCTTTCTCATTGCTTTCTAGAACTGAAGGAATAATTCCTGCAATTGAAACAGCTCACGCGATTGCGGGAACAATTAAGTTAGGAAAAGAATTAGGTAAAGATGCCGTTATCGTCATAAATTGCAGTGGTAGAGGCGACAAAGATGTCGAAACCGCTGCAAAATGGTTTAAGTTAACTCCAAATTCATGAGTTCAATTCACGAAGCGTTTAATAAAGCAAAATCTGAAAATAGAGCTGCTCTGATTGCTTATCTGCCTGCAGGTTTTCCAACAATTGAAGGTTCTATCAAAATTATGCAAGAGATGTTAAACAATGGCGTTGATTTAGTTGAAATTGGTGTTCCATATAGCGATCCTTTAATGGATGGTCCGGTAATACAAAAAGCAGTAGATATTGCATTGGAGAACAAAACAGGAATTATTGAAGTAATGCGAATAGTTAAAGAAGTTTCCAAAAGTGGTAAACCTGTTTTAACAATGAGCTATTGGAGTCCAATAGAAAAATGGGGAGTAGAGAAATTTGCCCAGCAAATGAATCAATCAGGTGGAGTAGGCGTAATTACACCAGATCTTCCACCTGATGAATCTAATGCTTGGATTAAAGCCTCTGATGAAAATAATGTTGATCGCGTATTTGTTGTGGCTCCCAGTTCAACAGAAGAGAGATTGAAGCTTGTGACAAAAAATGTCACAGGTTTTGTTTATGCAGCAAGTTTGATGGGGGTAACTGGAACAAGAACTGAAGTCTCAAATAGAGCAGAGGAGTTAGTAAAAAGAATCAGAGTTCATACTCAACTTCCAATTGCCGTTGGTTTGGGAGTTTCAACTGCAGATCAAGCTCATGAGGTTGCCAGATTTGCAGATGGTGTGATTGTGGGCAGTGCATTTGTGAAAGCGATTTTGGAGCAACCAGATTTGGGTAAGGCAGTTGCCGCAGTAGTTCAATTAAGCAAAGATTTCGCACGAGGAGTTCGAAAAGACTAGCCAAATTGGCGTAGAAATCCTTGATTGATTAGATTGTTAAAAGCCGATAAAAAGTTGGGGAAATTAATGAGTAACGCAGACGACATTCGCAATAAAGCGGCGCAAGTACGCGCAAACGCTAATTCACAGGATGGAAAAAAAGCAAAAACAATCCAAATCGTCGGTGGCTTATTTGTTTTAACATTAGTAGTGGGATTAATCGGTGCAGGTGTTTATGCAAAAAATCAATCAAACGGTCAAAGTATCATTCCTGAAGAAATTACTGAATATGATTCTGCAGCCCAACTTCCAAAAGGTGTAACGGCACAAAACGGTTATGGTGTGCCAGTAGGAAAGCAAGATCCAAATGCACCAAAAGCCGAACTTTATGAAGATTTTCAATGTCCGGCATGCGGATTCCTAGAAAAAGCTAATGGCAAAAACATCATTGATACAGCGATCAAAGGTGATATTAATTTAACTTTGCATCCTATGATTTTTCTTGACAGGAATTTTCCGGAATCTCAACTCTCATCTTTGAGAGCAACTATGGCATTTGGTTGCGCGGTTGATGCCGACAAAACAGCTGAATATCACTCTGGTGTATTTGAGTTGCAACCTCAAAAAGAAGGTGATGGATTTACTAATCAACAACTTTTAGATCTTGCAAAGAAAGTTGGCATTGAAGGAGAGTCCTACGCCACATTTGAGACATGCCTTACTTCTAATAAATACAAAGGATGGGCAAGAAATTCTCAACTTCATGCACAAGATCGTGGAGTCCAAGGAACACCAACCTTTTATTTGAATGAAAAACAAATAGAAGCAACTGTTCTTGTTGATCCAGCAGGTTTTGCAGGAGTTGTCGCAGAAGCAAGAAAGTAAATTGAATTGTTTCAATTAACTATTCCAAGTCCTGCTACAGGAGTTTTGTACATTGGTTCGCTTCCTTTACGTGCCTATTCCTTATTCATAATTGTTGGAATATTTATTGCTATTTGGTTGGGTAATAGGCGCTGGATAGATCGTGGAGGAAAATTAGGACAAGTTAGCGATGTTGCGATTTTTGCTGTTCCATTTGGGATCATTGGCGGAAGAATTTATCACGTTGCTACTGATTGGGAAAAATATTTTGGAGCAAGTAAGGATTGGGTTGAAGCTCTCAAGATTTGGAATGGAGGCTTAGGTATTTGGGGTGCAATATTTTTTGGAGGGGTAGGAGCCTGGATTGGTTGTAGATATTACAAAATTTATTTGCCTCCCTTTGCGGATGCAATTGCACCTGGAATTATTTTTGCCCAAGCTATAGGCCGATTAGGTAATTATTTTAATCAAGAACTTTTTGGATCACCCACAAATGTATTTTGGGGTTTGGAAATAGCTCAAAAATATCGTCCGGCAGGGTTTGAATCTTTCTCCACGTTTCACCCAACTTTTTTATATGAATTAATCTGGAACGTATTTGTTGGATTTACACTTATTTATCTTGACAAGAGATTGAAACTAGGTCATGGCAGAGTGTTTGCACTTTATGTATCCCTTTATAGCTTGGGGCGCCTATTCATTGAAAATCTACGCATTGATGAAGCACGACTGATTTTAGGATTGCGTTTTAACGTTTTTACAAGTTTGGCCGTTATAGTAGGTGGGTTGGCTTATTTTGTGATAAGTCAAAAAAATAAACCAGGAAAAGATAAAAAACTTTTTAGGAGTAACTGAAAGTGACCCAAGGTCAAAAAGTACTGGATGTTGAAACCCTTCATCGCAATGTCAATGGTGGTTGGCTTCGACCAGCAGTTTTTGGTGCCATGGATGGTTTGGTTTCAAATTTTGCATTAATGATTGGAGTCGCAGGAGGATCTCAGGCGATTGGCGCCGAGAACACAACTGCCATTGTTGTGGCAGGTTTTGCAGGTTTATTAGCTGGCGCATTTTCTATGGCCGCAGGTGAATACACCTCTGTTGCAAGTCAAGCAGAATTAGCAATGGCAGAGATTGAATTAGAGAAAAAAGAATTAAAGGAAGATCCAGAAAGAGAAATACGAGAACTTGCTGAAGTTTGGATGAAGCGAGGAGTCTCTGAGAATGTGGCAATGCAATTCTCCAAAGAACTAAGTCATAACTTTGAGGCATTTGTTGACGCTCACACTGCAGAAGAATTTGGTGTTACATCAGGAGATCTGCCTTCAGCAAAATTGGCCGCGGTTTCTTCATTCATTGCATTTGCAGGTGGGGCAACAATTCCGCTTATTCCATACATGTTTGGTTTAACCGAGATCATTTACTCTTTGGTGATTTCTTTAGTTGGATTATTTGTGGCAGGAGTAGTTGTTTCCTTTGTCACAACGAGGACCTGGTGGTATTCGGGAACCAGGCAGTTGTTAATCGGCAGTGGGGCAGCAGCTATTACTTGGTTTCTAGGGACCACAATCGGAGCAGCGCTTTAATTAGTTATCGGCTAAGATTTAGTGGTAAGAAACTCTTTTGGGCCATCGTCGTCCCAGTTCAGCAACAAAAATTTTCAGGGACAAATCTTGAATCAATTTGGTAATTCCAAACAAGGCCTCTATGACTCAAACTTTGAGCATGATGCTTGTGGAGTTGCTTTAGTCGCAACCTTAAATAAAGAACCAACTCACGAGATAGTTTCTTCTGGGCTTGAAGCATTAAGAAACTTAGAACATCGAGGTGCATCTGGCAGCGAACCAGACTCAGGTGATGGCGCAGGGATTTTAATTCAAATTCCGCACGAATTTTATAAGTCAGTAGTTGATTTTAAACTTCCTGAAAATGGATTTTATGCAGTTGGCATTGCTTTCTTGCCACAAGATGAAAAAGAATACAAGTTAGCAAAAGAAAAAATAAATAGTGTTGCTAAAGCAGAAAATATTTCAATTTTGGGTTGGAGAAATGTACCCATAAATCCAAGTGAGCTTGGTAAAACTGCTCAAAGTGTCATGCCTAGATTTGAAATGCTTTTTGCTCAACCTGCGGATTCGACTTTGAAGGATATCGAGATTGATCGAGCAATTTATCCATTTAGAAAAATTATTGAAAATAGTTCAAATATTTATTTTGCATCACTTTCAGCTAGAACAATTGTCTATAAAGGAATGCTCACAACGGGTCAATTAGAACCTTTTTATCCTGATCTTTCTGATGAAAAAGTTGTCTCAAAAATTGCGCTTGTCCACTCTAGATTTAGTACAAACACATTTCCATCCTGGCCACTTGCTCATCCCTATCGATTAATTGCACACAATGGGGAAATTAATACAGTTAAAGGTAATCGTAACTGGATGCACGCTCGAGAAAATCTTCTTAAAACAGATTTAATTCCCGGAGATCTAGCAAGAGTTTTTCCAATTTGTTCAAATGACGCAAGTGATTCAGCATCTTTTGATGAAGTTCTTGAATTAATTCATTTGGGCGGAAGATCACTTCCACATTCAATATTGATGATGATCCCTGAAGCATGGGAAAACAATCCAAGTATGGATCCACAACGAAGAGCGTTTTATGAATATCACGCATCTTTCATGGAACCTTGGGACGGTCCAGCTTGTGTTACTTTCACAGATGGACATTTGATCGGAGCAGTTCTTGATCGAAATGGTTTACGTCCCGGAAGATTTTGGGTAACAGATGATGGCTTAGTTGTACTTGCAAGTGAAACTGGAGTTCTCCCTATTGACCAATCAAAAGTAATTAGAAAAGGTCGTTTACAGCCAGGAAAAATGTTTTTGGTCGACACCGATAATGGTCGAATAATTGAAGATGACGAAATCAAATCTTCTTTGGCAACAGAAGAGCCATATCAGGATTGGTTACATGCAGGACTTGTTCATTTAGAACAATTACCCGAAAGAGAACACATTGTTCACACCCATTCATCCGTTTTGAGAAGACAACAAACTTTTGGATATACAGATGAAGAATTGAAAATACTTTTGACTCCGATGGCTTTAAACGCAGCTGAACCGCTTGGCTCCATGGGAACAGATACACCAATCGCTGTGTTAAGTAGCAGACCTCGATTGATTTTCGATTACTTCACGCAATTGTTTGCTCAAGTTACAAACCCACCTCTTGATGCAATAAGAGAAGAAATTGTTACTTCTTTATCGTCTTCAATTGGGGAAGAGGGAAATCTTCTTGCTGCAACCCCTGCTCATACAAGACAAGTCGTTTTGCCTTTCCCAGTAATTGATAATGATGAATTGGCTAAATTAATTCATATCAATCGTGATGGAGATCAGCCAGGTTTTGCTGCACAAAAATTCTCAGGTTTATACAAAGTGGCAGAAGGCGCTAAGGGTCTTGAAAAAAGAATTGAAGAAATATTTGCCGAAATTGATTTAGCAATCCAAAATGGGAAACACTTACTTGTTTTAAGCGACAGAGACAGTGATGCAGACGAGGCACCAATTCCCTCATTGTTGTTGCTATCAGCAGTTCATCACCACTTGATTAGAACTAAAAAACGAATGGAAATTGGCTTAATTGTTGAAGCAGGAGATGTTCGAGAAGTACATCATGTAGCACTTCTTATTGGTTACGGAGCCGCAGCTGTAAATCCATATTTGGCAATGGAAACTGTGGAAGACATGGTTCGACAAAAACGAATTACAGGAGTTTCACCCGAAAAAGCAGTTAGAAATTTAGTAAAAGCACTCGGAAAAGGTGTCTTGAAAGTTATGAGCAAGATGGGAGTATCAACAGTTGCTTCCTATCGTGGTGCGCAAATTTTTGAAGCCATTGGTATTTCGCAAGAGGTAATCGATAAATATTTTACTGGCACCACTTCAAGACTTGGTGGAGTTGGATTAGATGTTTTGGCGCAAGAGGTGTCAAAACGACACAATGTTGCTTATCCATTCACTGGAATCTCACCAGCGCATAGACAACTTGCAATTGGTGGTGAATACCAGTGGAGAAGAGAAGGTGAACCACATCTTTTTGATCCCGAAACAGTATTTAAACTTCAACATTCCACTCGTACGGGCCAAATGGATATTTTTAGAAGTTACACCGAGAAAGTAAATGAACAATCAAAAAGATTAATGACTCTTAGAGGTTTGTTCGAACTTAAGAAAGACAGAAAATCAATTCCACTTGATGAAGTAGAGCCAATTGAAAATATTTTAAAGAGATTCAGTACAGGAGCAATGTCTTACGGTTCAATTTCAGGTGAGGCTCATGAAACTCTTGCGATTGCAATGAATCGTCTTGGAGCAAAATCAAATACCGGTGAAGGTGGTGAAGATCCAGAGCGTTATCAAACTTTGAGCAATGGTGATTCAAAAAGATCTTCCATCAAACAAGTTGCCAGTGGCAGATTTGGTGTAACAAGCGAATATTTAGTTAATGCTGATGATATTCAAATTAAAATGGCACAAGGTGCAAAACCAGGCGAGGGTGGTCAGTTACCCGGACACAAGGTTTACCCATGGGTAGCAAAAACTCGACATTCAACTCCAGGTGTGGGTTTAATTTCCCCACCACCACATCATGATATTTATTCAATCGAAGATCTTGCTCAATTAATTCACGACTTAAAAAACGCAAACGACAATGCAAGGATTCATGTCAAATTAGTCGCTGAAGTTGGAGTTGGAACAGTTGCAGCAGGTGTTGCTAAAGCTCACGCTGATGTGGTTTTAATTTCTGGACATGATGGTGGCACCGGTGCTAGTCCGTTGACTTCTTTGAAACATGCTGGTGGTCCTTGGGAAATCGGTTTAGCCGAAGCTCAACAAACACTTTTATTAAATGGTTTGCGAGATCGAATCGTGGTGCAAACTGATGGACAACTTAAAACAGGTCGAGATGTAATCATTGCTGCATTATTAGGTGCAGAAGAATTTGGATTTGCAACAGCACCATTGGTGGTAATGGGTTGCGTGATGATGCGTGTTTGTCATCTGGATACTTGCCCAGTTGGAGTTGCCACGCAAAACCCAGTATTGCGTGAAAAATTTTCTGGAAAACCTGAATTCGTTGAGAATTTTTTCAGATTTATTGCAACTGAAGTTAGAGAGTATTTGGCTGAACTTGGATTCAAATCACTCGATGAAGCAATTGGTCACTCAGAAATTATTGATGCCAAAAAAGCAATAAATCACTGGAAGGCATCTGGACTGGACTTATCGCCCATTTTGCATAAAGTCAAAATTGATGAAAATGCTTCCCTACACCAAACTACAACTCAAGATCACGGACTAGATAAGGCTTTAGATAAAAAACTTATTGAGATTTGTGCACCCGCTCTGGAAAAAGGTGAGTTAGTAAGAGCACAAATTGAAATAAGAAACGTAAACAGAACTGCAGGAACCATGTTGGGAAGTCAAATTACTCGAAAATACGGGGGACAAGGTTTGCCAGAGGGAACTATTGAATTGACATTCAACGGTTCCGCTGGTCAATCATTTGGCGCATTTATTCCTCGAGGTCTAACACTTCGCTTAGAAGGCGATACTAATGATTATTTAGGCAAAGGTTTATCTGGCGGAAAAATTATTGTCAGACCTGATAGAAGTGCCAAATTTGATTCATCTCAAAACGTTATTGCAGGCAACGTTGCAGCGTATGGCGCAACATCAGGAACTTTATTTGTTAGAGGTTTGGTTGGTGAAAGATTCTGCGTAAGAAATTCTGGCGTTACAGCTGTTGTTGAAGGTGTGGGTGATCACGCTTGCGAATACATGACTGGCGGCAGGGTGATTGTGCTTGGAAAAACTGGTAGAAATTTTGCTGCTGGAATGAGTGGTGGAATTGCCTACGTTGTAGATCTAAATTTCGAAAATATAAATTCCGAAATGGTAGATGTTGAGGAATTAGATGATGAGGATAAGAATTTTCTTACATCAACACTAAAAAATTACATTGAAGAGACTGATTCAGATTTAGCAAGAAATCTTTTACAAGATAAAAACTTCGCAAGATTTAGCAAAGTAATGCCAAGAGAATATAAAAGAGTTCTCATGGCGCAAGCCCAAGCAGAAAGAGATGGAACAGATCCAATGCAAGCGGTAATGGAGGTATCTCGTGGGTGATCCAAAAGGTTTTATAAATACCAGAAGAGAAACTCCTAAACGACGTCCAGTTGATTTAAGACTTATGGATTGGCGAGAGGTTTATGAGCCATTTGAAACTAATAAATTGAAACTTCAAGCAGGTCGATGCATGGATTGTGGAATCCCATTTTGTCACAACGGTTGTCCACTTGGAAATTTAATTCCTGAATGGAACGATTTGGTTTTCCATGATGACTGGAAAGAGGCTGCTGAAAGATTGCATGCGACCAATAATTTTCCTGAATTTACTGGTCGATTATGTCCAGCGCCTTGCGAAACAGCTTGTGTGGTTGCGATTAATCAAGAAGCCGTGACTATAAAACAAGTTGAAGTTGAAATAGCAGATCGAGCTTTTGCTCAAGGATTAGTCACACCGCAAGCTCCTGCACGACTCAGTGGTAAAACCGTTGCCG
>JBJOKB010000040.1:0-2539 GCA_046046315.1 Actinomycetota bacterium
GGATAAGCTTGGATTTTTCCATCAATCTGTGGAGACAGACGGCCTTGCATTATGCCAATTTCGGTGGTTAATCCCATATTTTTATTTTATGAAATTACCAGTAGCGAAGTTTTGCTGCTACTGCTTTCTCGGCATCTCCAAATTCTTTTTTGCCATTTCCTAACGCTTTTTCAACACTTCTTACTCCACTTACTAAAATCTCTAATCCTCTTTTTTCCAATGAAGCCGATTGATCTGACCCATACATTGTTCTATCAAGTGTGATGTGTCTTTCAAGTGCAGTAATCCCCATAGCGGCAGCAGCTATTGAAGGTACAGGTGAAGTTTCATGTCCACTGTAACCAACTGGGCACTTATATTTATCGCTCAATGTTTTTATCATGTTTAGATTTAAGTCTTCTTCAGGGCAGGGATAAACAGAAACGGTATGCATCAAAGTAAATGGACAATTTGCTTCTTTGAAAATTGCCACAGCAGCATCAATTTCGGCAAATGTAGCCATACCAGTTGAAATAAAAGTATGTAATTTTTCAGATGCTACTTCCTTAAGTAGCGGGATATGTGTCAACATCGCTGAAGCGATTTTATTGTATTTGCAATTAAATTGTCTTAAGAATTTTTGACTCTCCACATCCCATGCAGAGGCAAACCATTCAATATTTTTTTCTTTGCAGTATTTATCAATTTCTTTGTATTCTTCAACCCCAAATTCCAAGCCCATTTTTTGTTCTCTAGTTGTGGTTCCCCATGGGCTTTCTCTTGGTGTATCTAAGACAGCAGGTGAATAAACAATGTCAATCGTTCTTTTCTGAAATTTAACTGCATCACAACCTGCATCTTTAGCCATATCGATTAATTGCTTTGTTATTTCCATACTTCCATTGTGATTAATGCCAATCTCAGCGATTACGAATATTGACATTTAATCCTCCAAGGATTCAACGGTTAAAAGTACTATTGAAAACTTACCAAACACTTCGACCTCCGTCGGCTGAAATCACCGCGCCAGTCAAATATGAGGAAGCTTCAGAGCATAAAAACGCCACTAAAGCTTGATATTCATGAGGTTTGGCCATTCTTCCTAAAGGAATTCGTTTTGTAATTTCGCTCAAGAATTCTTGCGATTGATTTGCTTCGACTCCTCCAGGGCAAATTGCATTTACCCTCACTCCATGTTCTGGCCAATATGTTGCCAAATATTTTGTCAATCCAATTAGTCCAGCCTTAGAGATCGAATATCCGACAGGTTTAACAGGTTGTTCTTCATCTTTTAATCCTTTTTGTTTATAAAGTCTTTGATCAGGACCTAATATTGCTAACTCAGAAGAAATATTAACAATCGTTCCCCCACCATTTTTTGCAAAATGTGTTCCAAAAGTTTTACTGCACAGAACTGATCCAATTAAATTTACATTTAATTCTCTTTGTAAATCACTGAATGTGACATCTTCAAATCTTGAACTATCCAAACCTTTATCACTTACTGCTGGATTTATTGCCGCATTGTTAATGAGAGAATCAACGTGACCAAATTTATCAACTAAAGTTCTGAGTAAGTTATCGATTGAATTTTGGTTTGTAACATCAAGTTCTAAACCAATTGCGTTTCCACCAATTTTTTTTGCTACAGCCTCTGCATCTTGTAACTTTAAATCTGCAATTACTGCCACTCCACCACAATGGTTTATAGCTTCACCATGTTGAAAACCGAGTAATCCCGCTCCACCGGTTATGACTACTACTTTTCCTTGTAGGTCAAACCAATAATTTTTATCTTTTGTCATCATTTAACAATCTTTAGTTTTCCTTTTTCAATTAAGTGATCTTCTACCAATTCCATGACAATGTGACCTGCTGTGATGTGAAGTTCTTGAATCCTTCCTGTCACTTGTGTTGGGGCAATAAATGAATAGTCACAAAGACTTAATGCCGGTCCACCATTTCCACCCAAGAATCCAATAGTAGTTATTCCTAATTCTTTTGCTTTTGTTAATGCTTTTAAGACATTTGGAGATTTACCGGAAGTTGTTATTCCAATTAACACATCACCTTTTTTACCTAAAGCTTCAACCATTCGTTCAAAAATAACTTCAAAACCTAGGTCATTTCCACAAGCTGTAAGAGTTGATGTATCCATTGCAAGTGCAATTGCTGGCAATGTTTGACGAGTTACATCTGGTCTAAGTCGAATAAGTAATTCAGCTGCAAGGTGTTGTGCATCTGCTGCGCTGCCACCATTTCCACACAGCAGAATTTTATTTCCGCTTTCAATGGCCTTGCCACAAATTTTTCCAATTTCAACCAGAACTTCAACATGTTTGTCTAGTACAGCTTGGCGAGCGCGAATTCCTTCTGAAAGGGCTTCTCTAACTACTTCATTGGAAGTGGACATTTACCTCTTTACCCCGCCAGTTTCTTATGTGTGATTCTCTATCTCCTAAACGCTATACCCTGGCCTCATGGTTTCCAGTGATAATGTGGCGTAAAGAGCAATATTCCCACAAATTAAGAGGTAGAAATGTCAAAAATCGTCAAGGCG
>JBJOKB010000093.1:0-39884 GCA_046046315.1 Actinomycetota bacterium
CAATAATTAAATGCGCAAATCTTCTTTTCTCAATTGGGAAAAAAGCTTCAACTAGCACTCCCAAACATGCTGCCAAAAACATAACCAAAATTGGTGACAACAATGCATATTCAAAACTTGGAGTTGGAATCGTATTCAAAACGGTTTGAATCATTTATTCACCACTTCTTTAATTATTGGTTGCGGATCTGTCGCCCCAACAGAAGTCATTGTGTTGGCAATTGTGGTTTCAGCTATTTTCACAATTGGGGCTGGGAAAAATCCAAGCAAAACCGTAAGAACCACGATTGGCGAAAGCACTAGTATTTGTTTTTTGTTTAAATCAATAATGTTTTTAGATTCTTTATTTTCATTTCCTGTGAATACTCTTTGGTATAACCACAGCATATAAATTGCAGCTAGCACGATTGCTAAAGTCGCAATGATTGCTGGGATTTGATATTTCTGGAATGTTCCTGTTAGAACCATAAACTCTGCAACAAAACCTGCCATTCCAGGTAATGCAATTGAAGCTAGCCCTGCAATCAAGAACAATCCAGTCATGATTGGAGCAGATTTTGTGAGTCCTCCAAAATTATTGATCAGCGAATTGTCTCGTTGTCTTATCAAATAACCAGCGGTCAAGAAAAGACCGGCAGTGGATAGACCATGTGCAACCATATAAATAGTTGAACCAATCATTCCAATACTGGTGAAAGAAAAGATTCCCATCACAATAAATCCAAAATGTGAAATAGAAACGTAAGCAAAAGTTCTCTTCATATCTTTTTGGGCAATTGCAACCAAAGCGCCATAAATAACGCCAAAAACTGCAAACCCAATAATTATTGGAGCAAATTCTTTTGATGCATTGGGAAAAATAGGTAACAAGATAGCTAACATTCCATAAGTTCCAACTTTGTCCAAAATGCCAATAAGCATTGTGGAAGTTCCTGGTGTTGCTTGCTCTGCAGTGTCTGGAAGCCAAGTATGACCCGGAACCATTGGAGCTTTTAATGCAAAAGCAAAAAAGAATCCCAGGAATAACCATCTTTCAGTCCAAATACCTAAGGTTAATTCGTTACTCAAAGCTGTGATCGAGAATGTACCTCTACCTAGTTGTGTTGCTGCGGCAAAATACAACCAAATTAATGCAGCCAACATAACTAATCCGCCAGCCAAACCAAACAAAATAAATTTCAAAGCCGCGGCATTTTTCCTTGGCCCACCAAATCTACCTACTAAGAAAAAGATTGGAATTAACATAGCCTCAAAAACTACATAGAACAAGAATAAATCTCTAGCTAAAAATACTGCTAAAGCACTTGCTTCAGTTAATAAAATCCACATCAAAAATTCTTTTTGTTTCTTCTGTCCTTCGTGATCAGTTGCAAGCAGAACTATGGGAGTTAATACCGCTGTTAGAGCTATCAGAACTAACGAAATTCCGGTTAAGCCTAGGTGAAACGAAATTCCAAATACTGGAATCCAATCAAATGTAATATCAAATTGCGTTGTGGCGTTTGACGAAACATCAAATTGCAAAGCAACAACTAGGACAAACAAAAGTGTTATCAAAGAAGAATATAAAGCAATTTGTTTGTCGGCAAAAATCACATATTTCTTAGGCACAAATAACAAAATGGTGGCAATTAAAGGTGTTAAGAGAATAATCAGTAGCCATGGAAAATTCATTTATAGTCTCACAATCAATAAAGCAACAACTAAAATTGCGGTTCCCAAAACAATTGACATTGCATATGATCTGACATAACCAGTTTCACTTCTTCTCAATCTTGAAGAAATTCCACCTGTAAATAGACCTAGTCCATTTACAAAACCATCAATTACAGATTTATCAAAAACGTTTAAGACTCTGGTCAAACCTTGTCCTGGTCTCATTAATAGTGCTTCATTCATCACATCACCGTACAAATCTTTTCTTGCTGCAGAGACCACAAAAGAAACTTTTTTCGGTGCAATTTTTGCAATTTTTCTGTATTGCCAAATACCTGCAAGCACACCAATTGCCACAACACTCAAAGTAATAATTGTTATGGTTTGAATCGCTAAAGGTGGTTCTGGTTCTACAAATCCAGTTACTGGTTCTAGCCAATGCTCAAAAATATGATTATTGGTTAAAACAATTCCCATTGTTGCTGCACCAACGGACAAAACAATCATAGGTAAAGTCATTGAAAGTGGTGATTCATGTGGATGTACGTCATCTTCCCAACGAGGTTTGGAAACAAATGTCATCACAACCATTCGAGTCATATAAAAAGCAGTGAGTCCTGCACCAAATAACACCGCAGCTCCTGCCCACCATGAATGACTTAAAGCTGCTTCAATTATGTGGTCTTTAGAATAAAAACCTGCAAATGGTGGAATACCGATAATTGCTAAATAGCCAATAAAGAATGTAATTGTTGTAAAGATCATCACCTTTGATAATCCGCCGTAACGGCGCATATCAACGTTGTCATTCGTAGCGTGCATTACTGAACCTGCACCTAAAAACATTACTGCTTTAAAGAATCCATGTGTGATTAAATGCAAAATTGCAAAAACGTATCCGATTGGACCTAAACCTGCAGCCAGAACCATGTAACCAATTTGACTCATTGTGGAACCTGCAAGAGATTTTTTAATGTCATCTTTAGCAGCACCAATAATTGCACCCATTAAAAGAGAAATTGCACCAATTACAACTACTGCTGTTTGAGCAATTTCACTTGCGTTAAATATGGAAGCACTTCTAACAATTAAATAAACTCCAGCGGTAACCATTGTGGCCGCGTGAATTAATGCAGAAACAGGAGTTGGTCCTTCCATCGCATCTAGTAACCAAGACTGCAACGGAAATTGTGCAGATTTTCCACATGCTGCAAGTAACAGCAGTAATCCAATTGTTAACGAAACCCAGCTTGGTGAGCCAGCAACTCCTTCATTTACATCACTGAATGAAACGGATCCAAAAACTATAAACATGGTCATTATGGCAAGTGATAAACCAAAATCTCCAACTCGGTTTGCTACAAAAGCTTTCTTCGCAGCAACTGCGGCACTTGGTTTGTGTTGCCAAAAACCAATTAACAAATATGAAGCTAGCCCCACACCTTCCCATCCAACATAGAGAAGTAAATAATTATCTGCCAAAACCAACAAAAGCATCGCGGCAACAAAAAGATTCAAATAGGCAAAAAAACGACGAGGATTTTCGTCATGAGACATATAGCCAAGTGAATAGATGTGAATTAAAGTTCCCACAAAAGTAATTAGAAGCACAAATGAAATAGACAGTTGATCTAATTGCAATGCGAAATCAACTTTAAATCCTGCAGCAGGCACAGCCAACCATTGATAAACAGTTGTGATTGATGCTCTTTCTTCTTCATCTTTTGAGAGCATTTGTAAAAATTGCCACAATCCAATAAAAAATGATGAAGCAGAGGCAATGATTGCCATCCATGGACCAAATTTATTTGTTCGATTACCCAAAGAAAGTAGTAAGACAGCACTTAATGCTGGCAGGGCAATAACAGCAGCTATCACTTTTTCTCTTTTCCCTTTACCAACGAAGCAGACTTGCTTCGTCCACCGAAGCAGAGTTTCTAGTTCTAAAAATTGTCACAATGATTGCTAACCCAATAACTACTTCCGCCGCTGCTACAACCATGACAAAAAATGCAGCGGTTTGGCCATCCAGTTTGCCCCACACCCTTGCTCCTGTTACAAAAGCAAGATTTGCAGCATTAAGCATTAATTCCACAGACATAAAAGCAACGATTGCATTTCTTCTTAATAAAACTCCAAGAGCACCAATTGAAAAGATAATTCCTGACAAGACTAAATATGCGTTTGGATTCACTTGTCACCATCTTCTTCACTTGAAACAAGTCCTAATCCTTCAGAAATAATTTGAACTTCATTTAGATCACTTTGATTAATGTTTTTAACTGAACCTCGAGCAACTATTGGTCCAGGTAAAGAAATTTCTGATACTGATCCGTCAGGAAGAAGGGCTGGAGTATCAACAGAGTTGTGACGAGCATAAACACCAGGTGCTGGAAGTGGGCCTTTATAGTTTCCGCTAGCAAAAAGTTCTTGAGCTAAAACTGCTTGAGTTTTACGTGGAGAAGTTCTTTCTTTATGCGCAAGGACCATTGCACCTACTGCTGCAGTAATTAGTAATGCCGAAGTTAATTCAAAAATTAATACATATTTGCCAAACAGTAAGGCAGCAATTCCTTGCACGTTTCCACCGTAAGCAGAATCCGCATTTACTAATTCTGCTGCTTGAATTGAAAAGGAATTACCTAAAAGCAAAACAAGAGAAACAACCAAAATCACGCCAGCTAAAATTGCAACTCTTCTTTGACCCTTGATTGTTTCGACCAAAGAGTCAGCTGCATCTACTCCAACAATCATCAATACAAAAAGAAAGAGCATCATGACCGCTCCGGTGTATACAACAACTTGGGCCACTCCTAAAAACGGAGCAGATTGAACTACATATAAAACTGCCAAATTAATCATCGTTAGAGCAACCCACAATGCGCTGTGTACTGCTTTATGCGAAATCAACATTCCAATTGCGCCTATCACTGCTAAACCACCACAGACCCAAAATACAAATGGTTCAAACGAAATCGAACTTTCACCTGTAATTTCTGCCAGTTTTAGAATTGAGCTAAACATTTTGTTTTACGCCTCTTGTACCTTTTGCTTGTGAATTTCTGCTTCAGCAAATTGTTCGGCAGATGCACCTTTAACTTTTCCGTCGTAATAATCCTGTGCAACAAAGTCATCAATCATTGAGTGAGGAGGTTGCGCCATACCAGGAAGTATTGGTGCGAGTAGATCTTCTTTTTCATAAATTAATTTAGTTCTAGAATTATCTGCCAATTCATATTCATTAGTCATGGTCAAAGCTCTAGTTGGACAGGCTTCTATGCAAAGCCCACAGCCGATACATCTCAAATAATTAATTTGGTAGACACGGCCATAACGCTCACCTGGTGAGAATCTTTCACCTTCCTCGTTTGATGCTCCTTCAACATAAATCGCATCTGCAGGGCATGCCCATGCGCATAGTTCACAACCAACACATTTTTCTAAACCATCTGGATGACGATTTAATTGATGTCTGCCATGAAATCTTGCTTGGGTTGGAACTTTTTCTTCTGGGTATTGTTCGGTAGTTACTTTTCTAAACATTGATAGAAATGTGACACCAAATGCTCTAATCATTTGTGGAAGTTCAGCCATTTAATACTCCTTGTTGATTTGCATTTGGTTCTACTAAAACCTGACCAGGAAGTGGTGGAACTGGATGTCCCCCCGCAAATGGGTTTACTTCTTTAACTTCAACAATTAATTCTTCTTTCTTAACTTCAGCGTTTGCTTTACGCCAATCTGAAATAAATACTGCAAGGGCAACTGCAATCAAAGGTAATCCTAGAAGTGCAATAGTTTGACCAGTTGGCAAATCGAGTGAATTTCTTAATCCTCGAGTAATTGCCACAATTGAAATCCACGCAAGTGAAGCCGGAATTAAAATTTTCCATCCCAAATTCATAAATTGGTCGTATCTAAATCTTGGCAATGTTCCGCGAATCCAAATGAAAACGAATAGAAAAACTGCAATTTTACTAAAGAACCAAATTAAAGGAATCCATCCTTCATTAACTCCAGGTATCAATGAAATTGGAAATGGTGCTCGCCACCCGCCTAAAAACAAAGTTGTGGCAAGAGCTGAAACTGTGACCATATTTATGTACTCGGCTAAGAAAAATAGTGCAAACTTTAGTGAGGTGTATTCGGTATGAAAACCTCCCACTAGTTCACCTTCTGCTTCGGGTAAATCAAATGGTGCTCTGTTAGTTTCTCCAACCATTGAAATTACATAAATTAGAAATGAAGGAAGAAGTAAAAGTATGTACCAAGTTCTTTCTTGTGCAGCCACGATTTGAGAAGTACTCATTGAACCTGCATAAAGAAAAACCGCAACAAATGAAAGCCCCATCGCAATTTCATAAGAAACCATTTGTGCCGAAGATCTCAAACCACCCAGAAGTGCATAAGTTGATCCAGATGACCAACCAGCAAGCACAATTCCATAAATTCCAACGCTGGCAATTGCTAATACATATAGAACACTGACTGGGAAATCCGTTAATTGCAATGGTGTTATGACACCAAAAAATGAAACTTCAGGACCGAATGGAATAACTGCAAAAGTCATAAAAGCAGTAGTTGCAGAAATTACAGGGGCGAGAATATAAACAGCACGATCAACAGTAAATGGAATTACATCTTCTTTTAGTGCAAGTTTCACACCGTCCATCAAACCGATTAATACTCCACCGGGTCCTACTCGATTTGGTCCTACACGCATTTGCATACGAGCAACAATTCTTCTTTCGCCCCAAATAGCTAACAAAGTCAGAACAACGAGAGTGACAAATACGGTAAGTACTTTAATTAAAGTGACCCACCAAGGATCAATTCCAAAAGCATTTAGTTCAACGTTAGGCAAGATTCTCATCAGAAACTTCCCTTTTGAATTGTCACAACATCGCCTTCTTTTGCACCAAGTTTAGATTTAACTTTGCTGTCATGATTATTTGATGGAATCCACACCACATCATTAACCATTTCAATTACTTCAAGTTTTATTGTTATTGAACCTTTTGAATTTGAGATTGTAACTTTATCTCCTGTTTGAAGTTTATTTTCCGTTGCAGTTTTTTCACTCATATGCGCAACAACTGGTCTTTGAGTTCCCGCTAAATGCTCTTCGCCTTTTTGTAATGCTCCGTCATCCAGTAACAAATTCCAGGTGGACAAAATTGCACTTCCAGGATTTGTTTTGGCTGCATCCTTTGCAACAACCGTTGGTTTAGCTAACTTATTTCCGTTCCAAGTTCCAAAAGAAGACAATTCTTGTCTTAATTCTTCAATAGTTTGTAGTCCAAAATCCAAACCAAGACTTTCTGCAATCATTGCCAATACTCTGGAATCTGTTAATGCATTTGTAGAAGTAATTGCTCTACCAAATGGTCGTGGTCGACCTTCCCAGTTAATAAACGTTCCTGATTTTTCTGTGACCGGAGCTACCGGAAGGGAAACATTTGCATAACGAGTTAATGAATTCTCTTGTATTCCTAAAGTGATTACAAAATCAACAGCGTTAATTGCTTGGCCTAGGGCTTGTGGATCTGGTGCATCCAAAACATCTAATCCAGCAATGACTAAAGCTTTTATTTCACCTTTGATCGCGGCTTGAATAATTTCTGCATGATTTCGTCCTGGTTTGTTTGGTATATCTGAAGCATTAACTCCCCAAATAGCACCGACTTCACTTCGTGCACTTGTTTCAGTTACAGGTCTTCCACCAGGCAAAAGGTTTGGTAATGCACCAACTTCAACTGCTCCTCGTTCGCCTGCTCTTCTTGGAATCCAAGAAAGTTTTGAATTGGTTTTTTCTGCAACTTCAATGACTGCACTTAATGTTCCCTCAGTAGCTGCAGCTCTTTCTCCTACCAAAATTATTGAATATTGCGCAATTTTTAATCCGCGCAAAACTTTTGCTTCATCACCAGGTTTTGTTGCCACAACTTCAGCGTTTATTTTTTCTAATCCACGGGTCAAATATGGGGCTATTGCAGTTACGTTTAATGTTCCTTTTTCAGACGCTTTTCTTAATCGCAAAAATACGATTGGTGATTCTTCTTCAGGTTCAAAATTAACTAACAAAACATTTTGTGCTTTTTCTAGATCTGCGTAGGTTACAGATCCAGCAGAACCAGCAACAACACTTCCTAAGAAATCTTGTTCTTCAGCGCTATTTACTCTATTTCTAAAATCAATGTCATTAGTTTCAAGAGCTAAACGGGCGAATTTGGAATAAGCGTAAGCATCTTCCAAAGTCAGTCGGCCACCAAGTAAAACTCCAACTTTGCCCTTGGCTTCTTTTAATCCTTTTGCGGCAAATTCAATTGCATCTGGCCAAAGTGCATCAACTTGATTTCCGTCTTTAGTTCTAACTTTTGGTTGAGTTAATCGATTAGTTTTCAAATAACTGAAAGCAAAACGACCTTTGTCGCAATTCCAATCTTCATTAACTGCAGGATCTTCCCAAGCAAGTCTTCTCATAACCGTTTCTCGACGGTAATCAGTTCTTAAAGAACAACCAGAAGCGCAATGTTCACATGTTGTTGGAACTGAAACTAAATCAAAAGGTCTAGATCTAAATCGGTAAGAAGAACTAGTTAAGGCTCCTACCGGACAAATTTGAACAGTATTTCCAGAAAAATACGAATTAAATGGTTCATCAGTAGCTATACCAACTTGTTGTTTTGCGCCTCTTTCGAGTAATCCAATAAATGCATCTCCTGCAATTTCTTCTGAAAATCTTGTGCAACGTGCACATTCAACACAACGTTCTCGGTCAAGCAAAATTTCTGTGCTTAATTCAATTGGTTTAGGAAAAGTTCGTTTCTCAATATCAAATCTAGATTCAGCTCTACCTGCAGTCATCGCTTGATTTTGCAGAGGACACTCGCCACCTTTATCACATACTGGGCAATCAAGTGGATGGTTAATTAATAGAAATTCCATCACTCCTGCTTGTGCTTTTTCAGCAACTTCAGAAGTCATCTGTGTTTTAACAACCATTCCTTCCGTTAATGGAATGGCGCAAGATGGTTGTGGCTTTGGCATGCCTTCAATTTCAACTAAACACATTCGACAAGCTGCAACAGGTGCAAGAGATGGGTGATCACAAAATCTTGGAACGAAGGTTCCCATTCTTTCAGCTGCTCTAATAATTAGTGTTCCTTTAGGAACTTGAACTTGAATTCCGTCAATTGTGGCGGTGATCAAATTTTCAGTATTGGTTTGTTTATTGTCTGAAGTTAACGTCATTTACACACCTGCCTTGTCAAAAATTGTTGTGGCAGTAGGTGGGAAAGATATATCAGCAGAAGTTTTTGTTGCCTCACGGAATTCATCGGCGAAATATTTCATCGCACCTGGAAATGGTGTGGCAGCCGCATCGCCCAATGCGCAGAATGATCTTCCTGCAATTTGTCCACAAACGTCATTAATTACTTCTAATTCTTCTTCTTTACCTTTGCCATGTTCAAATTTTTCTAACACACCTGTGATCCAGTATGTGCCTTCACGACAAGGAGTGCACTTACCGCATGATTCGTGTTTATAAAATTCAAGCCATCTTGTTACTGCTTTAACAACACTTGTGGTGTGATCAAACATCATTGGTGTTCCGGTGCCAAGCATGGTTCCTGCCGCACTTAAATCTTCATAAGTCATTGGAATATCAATATGATCTGGTGTCAACATTGGCACAGATGATCCACCCGGAATCCAAAACTTTAATTTACTTCCTTTGCGCATGCCACCGGCATAATCGAGAAGCTCACTCATTGGTGTTCCCAGGGCTGCTTCAAAAATTCCTGGACGGTTTACATGTCCTGAAACAGCAAATAATTTAAAACCGGGAGATTTTTCAGTTCCCATTGATTTAAACCAATCAGCACCGTTCAAAATAATTGAGGGCACACTTGCCAAAGTTTCAACGTTATTAACAACTGTTGGAGATGCATACAGTCCTGCTACTGCAGGAAATGGCGGTTTCAATCTTGGTTGACCGCGACGTCCTTCAAGTGAATCAAGTAACGCTGTCTCTTCTCCGCAAATGTATGCACCTGCACCTGCGTGAACTACTACATCTAAATCAAAGCCTGATCCTTGAATATTTTTTCCAAGTAAACCTTGTGCATAAGCTTGTTCAACAGCATTAATTACTCTTCTAATTGCATGTGGAACTTCACCTCGAATATAAATAAATGCATGATTTGCTCTAATAGCATAAGAACCAATCGCGACACCTTCAACAAGTGAGTGTGGATTTGCCAACATCAAAGGAATATCTTTGCAAGCACCTGGTTCTGATTCGTCAGCGTTAACAACTAAATAATGCGGTTTGCCATCATTTTGTGGCACAAAAGACCACTTCATTCCTGTTGGAAAACCTGCTCCACCGCGTCCACGTAAACCAGAATCCTTAACAATTCCAATTACTTCATCAGGTGTCATTTTTAAGGCATTTTTTAACGCAACATATCCACCATGTTTTTTGTAACTTTCAATTTCAAAAGAATTTGGATCATCCCAATGCGCTGTAAGAACTGGTGTTAATGCCATTTTATTTTGCACCCTTTCCTAATGGGGCTGACATTTTTCTTTCTTTTGCAACTCTTAAACCAGCTAACATCGAATCATCTGCTAACGGTGATTCAGCATATTTACCATCGTTTATTCCTGCTAAAACTTTTTCAGAATCAGAAATAGAAGTAATCTGCACACCTCTAGTTGATTGAACTGGAGCACCAATTTTTAATTTATCAATTAAATCTCTCAATGATTTTGGATTCATGGAATCCATAAATTCCCAATTTACTGTCACAACAGGTGCAACAGTGCAAGCTGCTTGGCATTCAATTCTTTCTAATGTAAACAATCCATCTGCTGTTGTTTCATCATGACCAATTCCTAAAGTTTCTGTTAATTCTTTCCATAATTCATCGCCGCCAAGTAGTGCACACAAAGTATTTGTGCAAACTCCAATGTGATGCTTACCCATCGGAAATCTTTTAAACATTGTGTAGAAAGTTGCAACGGCAGCAACTTCAGCAGGTGTTAAATCTAAAACTTTGGCACAAGCTTGTATCCCTGCCGGTGAAACCATTCCTTGTATTGATTGCACATAGTGAAGCATTGGTAAAAGTGCAGATCTTCTTTCAGGATATTTTGCAGCTAAAGTTTCTAGTGTTTTTATGTCTTCTTCTGAAATATTTTTAATACTCAACGATCAACACCACCCATTACTGGATCTATTGACGCAACCGCTGCAACAATGTCTGCAACTTGTCCACCTTCACCCATTGGGCCAACTGCTTGCAAATTATTGAAAGATGGATCACGGAAATGAACTCTGTAAGGTTTTGTTCCACCATCACTAATTACTAATGCACCAAGTTCTCCTCTTGGTGATTCGATCGCAACATAAGCCTGTCCAGCAGGAACTTTGAAACCCTCAGTTACAAGCTTGAAATGGTGAATCAATGATTCCATTGATTGGCCCATAATTTTTCTAATGTGGTCTAAAGAATTACCTAATCCGTCTGAGCCAAGTGCCAATTGAGAAGGCCAAGCAATAGATTTATCTTCGACCATTACAGGACCTGGTTTCAATCGAGCAAGTGCTTGTTCGACAATATTTAGCGATTCATTCATTTCGCGCATTCGGATTAAGAATCTTCCATAAGTATCGCTGGTGTTTTCTGTTACAACATTGAATTCATAATTTTCATAACCACAATAAGGTTGAGTTTTTCTTAAATCCCAAGGAAGACCAGTTGATCTTAAAACTGGACCAGTAATTCCAAGGGCCATGCAACCTGTTAAATCCAGTACCCCAACATCTTTTGTTCTCGCGGTCCAGACTGAATTGTCCACCAATATATTGAAATTATCTTTAAATCTCTTTCTTAATAATTTAATGGTTTCTTCAATTTTCTTTTCTGCCCCTTGTGGAAGATCTACTGCAACTCCACCTGGTCTTACATAAGCCATATTCATTCGCAAACCAGTAATCATTTCAAAAAGATCTAAAACTAATTCTCTATCTCTAAAACCATTTGTCATGGCAGTTAATGCGCCAAGCTCCATTCCTCCTGTTGCTAAAGCAACAAGGTGGGAGGAAATTCGGTTTAATTCCATTAACATAACGCGAATAGTGTTGGCGCGATTTGGAATTTGTTCAGTTATTCCCAATAATTTTTCAACTGCTAAACAGTACGCTGTTTCATTAAAAATTGGTGCTAAGTAATCCATTCTTGTTACATATGTTGTTCCTTGAACCCAGGAACGAAATTCCATATTTTTTTCAATACCGGTATGCAAATATCCAATTCCGCAACGGGCTTCTGTAACAGTTTCGCCATCTAATTCAAGAATTAAGCGAAGCACTCCATGTGTTGACGGATGTTGTGGTCCCATGTTGACAACGATTCGTTCACGTTCACCATTGGGTGCGCCAAGAACTGTGTCCCAATCACCACCGGAAAGTGTGTACACACGTCCTTGTGTTGTTTCATAAGAACCAGAAAAAATATCTGTACTCATCCGCTGTAACTTCTTCTGTTATCAGGTGCAGGGATTACTGCGCCTTTGTATTCAACTGGAATTCCACCAAGTGGATAATCTTTTCTTTGCGGGTATCCAACCCAATCATCGGGCATTTCAATTCTTGTTAAGGATGGATGGCCATCAAAAATAATTCCAAAGAAATCATAAGTTTCTCTTTCGTGCCAATTATTAGATGGATAAATTTCTGTGATTGATGGAATGTGAGGATTATTTTCTGGAGTAACAACTTCAACTAAAACTCTTCTGTTGTTAGTTATTGAAACAAATGGATAAATTGCGTGTAATTCTCGATCTTTTTCTTTTGGCCAGTGAGCACCTGCAACACCCATGCACATTTCAAAACGAAGTGCTGGGTCATCTCTTAAAACTTGAGCAACAGCTTTTAAATGTTCTTTTCTAACCATTAATGTTAATTGATCAACTTGCACAACTACTCTTTCGATTGCTTGCTCGAAAGTTACATTTTGTGAAGGAAGTGCTTTTTCTAAAGCATCAGCAATTGCATCGAAATAACTTCCATAAGGTCTTTGCGCACTAGGTGCTGCTTGAATTGTGGTGATTAATCCACCAAAACCTGAAGTATCTCCAGCTGAAGTTGAACTTCCAAATGCGCCTTTAACTACATTTTTTAAAATAGGAGCTTCATTGGGATTAACTATTTCTTTTTCGCTCATGAAAGAAGACCTTTTAGTTCAATAAGTGGAGATTCTTTTAAGCTCTTATCTTCTAATTGAATTACTTGTTTTTCTCTTTGTTTTCCAAGTTTCATATCCTGAATTTGATCATGAATTTTTAGAATTGCATCCATTAACATTTCTGGTCTTGGTGGACATCCAGGTAAATACATGTCAACTGGTACAACGTGATCTACCCCTTGCACAATTGCGTAGTTATTAAACATGCCACCAGATGATGCACAAACACCCATAGCAAGTACCCATTTTGGATCTGCCATTTGATCATAAATTTGGCGCAAGACTGGTGCCATTTTTTGGCTTACTCTCCCCGCAACAATCATTAAATCTGCTTGTCTTGGACTTGCTCTAAAAACTTCCATTCCAAATCTTGCTAAGTCATAACGTCCAGCACCAGTTGCCATCATTTCAATTGCGCAACAAGCTAATCCAAATGTTGCCGGCCACAATGAAGACTTACGAACATAACCTGCAAGTTGCTCAACAGAAGTTAATAAGACTCCGCTTGGTAATTTCTCTTCAATACCCATTTATTCCCACTCAAGTCCACCGCGACGCCAAACGTATGCGTACGCAATAAATACAGTCGCGATAAATAACAACATCTCAACTACACCGAATAATCCAAGTTGATCAAATGAAACAGCCCACGGATAAAGAAAAACTATTTCGATATCAAAAACAATAAATAGCATTGCAGTTAAGTAGTACTTAATTGGAAAACGTCCACCACCAACAGGTTGTGGAGTTGGTTCGATTCCACATTCATATGCAGAAAGTTTTGCTCTGTTGTAGACCTTTGGTCCAGCTAAAGCACCGGCAACGATTGAAAAAGCAGCAAAGGCAAAAGCGATTCCACCTAGACCAACTATTGGCCAAGCGACATTCACTTATTACTCCTTTATCTATTGAGCAATCAAGATTTAAAACTTCAAGTAATCAGAGTCTATTGTTTGGCTCTTCACGAATCTGGATACCGGGTCGTTTGCGCACTTGTGCATTTGTGCCCTTGTTATTCGGCTTATTTCTGTTGCAGATGTTACAAGTGATTAGGCTGCAGGAGCGATTTTTGTTAGGGCAGTAATTATTCGATCTGACTTGGTTTTACCTGTGGTGCTGTAAAGATTTGCCAGCAATTTCAAGGTAAAGCGCATTAATGGTTTTGATGCCATTCCATATTTTGTGGCAACTTGCATAATTTGCGGATTTCCAATTAGTTTCACAAAGACTCTACCTAATGTGTAATAACTGCCAAGTCTATCTTTTAATACAACAGGATATTTATGTAATTCTGTTTCCATTGCAAATGAAGAATTTGCTTTAACTGCTTTTTCAATAACTTCGGCTGCAACTTGACCCGTTTCCATTGCATATGCAATTCCTTCTCCATTGAATGGATTAACCATTCCTCCAGAATCACCAACTAACAGCATTCCTTTTATGTAATGAGGTTGACGATTAAAACCCATAGGAAGTGCTGCACCACGAACTTGTTGGGTCATATTTTCTTCTCTATAACCCCATTCCTCCGGAGTTTGATCAAGCCAACGTTTTAATAAATCTTTGTAATCAATACTTTGAAAAACAGGTGATGAATCTAGAATTCCTAAACCAACATTAGAAGTTCCATCTCCCATTCCAAAAATCCAACCATAACCTGGAAGTAATTTATTTTGATCTTTAAGTTCTAACCATGACTCTAAATAATTATCGTGAGTTCTAGGACTTTTGTAATAAGTTCTAACTGCAACACCCATTGGTCTGTCTTCTCTTCTTTCTAAGCCAAGCGCTAGCGCCATTCGACTTGAGACCCCATCAGCTGCCACAACAACTTTTGCAAAATGTTTTGATTCAGAACCATCAGGATTCTTTGTTGTTACTCCAATCATTCTTCCAGTTTTTTCATCCATGATTGGACCTGTGACTCTAGTTTTTTCGTGTAAGCGAACTCCTCGTTTTTGAGCGGTTCGAGCAATTAACTCATCAAAATCAGATCGAGGTCTAACTAAACCGTAATTTGGAAAACCTTCAACTTCAGGCCAATCAAGTTCTAATCTATGTCCTCCACCAATAACTCTTAATCCTTTATTTCTTAACCAACCATTTTCTGGTGTTGGCTCTATTCCCATATCTAAAATTTGTTTAACAGCACGTGGTGTTAATCCATCTCCACAAACTTTTTCTCGCGGAAAACTTGTTTTTTCAAAGAGCAAAACATCTAAACCTCTGTTGGCTAAGTGAAATGCAGTTGCTGAGCCTCCCGGTCCAGCGCCGACCACGATTACATCTGCATCGTTTTGTGTGTTCATTTATTTACTTTTCTCTGCTCTATGAAGGGCAACTATTCCACCGGTTAGATTTTTCCATTTAACATTAGTCCAATTTGAGTTACTAATTTGAGTGGCAAATTCTTTCTGATTTGGCCAGACTCTTATGGAATCGGCCAAATATACGTAAGCATCTGGGTTAGAGGAAGTTTTTTTTGCAATTGCTGGCAGAGCCTTCATCAAATATTCCATATAAATTTTTCGAAAAGGCTCGAAAGTAGGAGACGAAAATTCGCAGATTACTAATCTGCCCCCTGGTTTTGTGACTCTGAACATTTCTTTCAAAGCTTTATCAACATCATTAACATTTCTGATTCCAAAAGAAATTGTTACTACATCAAAAGTTTCATCATTGAATGGAAGCGAGAGCGCATCGCCAGCCGAGAAATTTAATTCAGGTGAACGCTTACGACCCTGACTTAGCATTCCTAATGAAAAATCACATGGAATAACAGTTGCACCAGATTTTGCGAATGCTAAAGAACTTGTTCCTGTGCCCGCTGCAAGATCTAAAATACATTCACCTTTTTTTGCAGACACAGCAAAAGCAGTTGCTCGACGCCAAGAGTGAGTAAGTCCAAAAGCTAAAACATCATTTGTGATGTCATATTTTGCGGCAACTCGATCAAACATCGCAGCTACTTCGCTGGGATTTTTTGCTAAGGAAGCCTTGGACATATTTACATTCTGTCAGCCCCACAGTTTTTTGCCACTTGTGGATGGTTTTCAAACTCAGGCGTAGTCTAGGAATATGTCGATACCAACTGCTGTGCAAAATTTTTCGACAACTTCTATTCGCACAATCGAACTATCTAAAAAAGTAGATTTGATTAACCTACTTCCAGACCTTGCCTCAAATGAAGTTTTTTCTTGGGTAAGAAATAACCAAGGAATTGTTGCCTGGGGAATAAACACCAAAGAAAATTTCACTGGCACGGAAAGATTTTCCAGGGCACATAAATGGTGGAAGGAATTCGTAGACAATTCATCCATTAGAGATGAAGTTTTAACTGCAAGCTCTGGTGCAATTGCATTTGTTTCTTTTTCTTATCTTGCTGAAAATTCAAGTGTAGTAATTGTACCCAAAATTGTGGTTGGCCAAAACAGTGAAAAAACTTTTCTAACAGTAATTGGAGATGTGGATTTAGAAAAGGTCAAATCAGAAATTTATTCACCAAAGTCAGCACCCATGCCACCCCAAAATTTAACTTGGCACGATGGCAGCATCCCAGTTGAGGAATGGCAACTTAGCGTTAAAAAAGCTGTTACCAGAATTAATAATAAAGAACTAGATAAAGTTGTTTTGGCAAGAGATCTAAACGCCATTGCTGAAAAAACTATTGATTCTCGTTATGTGCTAACAAATTTGAGTAATTCTTATCCAGAGTGTTGGTCATTTGCTGTTGATGGCTTAATTGGGGCAACTCCAGAGCTTCTAATTCGTCGAACTGGTGATTCAGTTTTGTCTAGAGTACTTGCAGGAACAATCCGAAGAGATGAATCAGCAACAGATTCTGAGTTAGCAACAACTTTGTTAAAAAGTGGAAAAGACCTAGAAGAACATGAATTTGCTGTAAGCTCAGTTGCTACTTCTTTAGCCCTACATTGCACAGATATGAAAGTTCCTACTAGTCCAAGGGTTTTAAGACTTTCTAATGTTGCCCACTTGGCAACAGATATATCTGGAACTTTGGTGGATGCAGCACCTGCTTTAGTTCTTGCAGGATCTTTGCACCCAACTGCGGCAATTTGCGGAACACCTACAGGTAGAGCAAAAATTTTAATTCAGGAATTAGAAAAAATGAACAGAAATCGTTACACAGGACCAGTCGGTTGGATAAACGCTAAAGGAGATGGTGAATTAGGAATCGCTCTTCGTTGTGCTGAAATTACTGAAAATACCGCAAGATTATTTGCCGGTTGCGGAATAGTTTCTGAGTCAACACCAGAAGATGAATTAGCAGAATCTAATGCAAAATTTGTTGCTATGAAAGATGCTCTTAATAATTAAGAATTAAGACTTTTTCTTATTTCCTCAAAAATTAACTCTCTTAAATCTGCCTCAGACTTTCTAGATTTAATTTTGACGACTAAAACCGTTATTCCTTTAGGTGTGCCTAAATTATTTATTAAATCTTCAGCTCGTTCAATTAATTTAACTTGTGAACCAAGATTTTTTAATACCTCTGCTAAATCTATGTCTGTTGGGGTTCCAAACACTCTTTCAAAATCTTTAACTTCTGATTGCTCTAGTAAATTAAAAATTCCTCCACCATTATTGTCATTTATGATAAAAGTGATATTTGGCTTCTTTTCTAATTTTGGAATTACAAAACTCGATAAATCATGAATTGAGGCAATATCGCCTAACATTGCAAATGTTGGAAGATTTGAACTAAGAGCTGTGCCCATTGCTGTAGCAACAACTCCGTCTATTCCGTTTACTCCTCTGTTCATTGAAATACTTACTTCTCCGTTTGAGAAGGGAGAATTTAATTCAGATGCTGTTAATAATTCAAAATCTCTAGCGGCCAGACTTGATGCTAAATGTATGTGAGAGTTTTTTGGCAAATTTTTCATTAAACAATCAACGACATGCAAAGCTGAAAGATCAGAATTTTCTTTAAGTACTCTTTCTATTACTGAATGTGCAGCACTTCCCACTTCTTGCCAGATCTTTTTCCAATCATTATTTGATTGTTTGGCAGGAATTCTAAATAGTCCAGGAATCCTTTGCTTAGCTGTCGAGTTAGTTACGATGCTTGGTACGGCACAAGAAATAATTAAATTTCCTTTTTTTATTAATTCATTCACTTGACGAGAAAGACCAACACGACCAACGGTGAGTATTACTTCTGGTTTTAAATTATCTAGGTTTAGTGCAAACAAAGTTGGGGCATGAGAAACCATTCCCTTTCCAACACAAGTATGCGGAGGTTCGACAACAATCGGCCAATCAAGAGCGTTTCCTAATTCTTGTGCATAATTTAAATATTCAACATTCGTGCCACCTGCAACTATTAAACCTTTTTTATTTAGTAATTCTGTAGAAATATTTTCCGGTGATGTGGCAGTATCGCTTAAATTTTGTTTTTTTGAATCAAATATAAAATCTAAAGTGGGCACCAAAGGCTCAGCTAAAGTGATATTCAGATGAACTGGTCCTCTATTCTTTACAGCGACAGTCATTACAGAATTAATACGATCTCTAATTGCTTCTCTTGCCGAAGATGTTTCAATTGCAAAAGATTCTGAGGCAATTTCGATACTTCTATAAACGTAGTTTCCAAAAATATCCCTTTGTGCAATAACTTGATTTGCTCCAGTGCCCTGAACTGATGCAGGTCGATCGGCCGTAAGCACAATAAATGGAACTCCCGCGTATTTGGCTTCAACAATTGCTGGAAAAAGATTTGCCACGGCTGTTCCAGATGTTGTTAAAACAGCTGTGGGTTTACCTGTTTTTATTGCCGCTCCTAAAGCTAAGAACGCAGCAGATCTTTCATCAATTCTTACGTGTAATGAAATGAGTCCTTGTTGTTCAGCAGCAACGAGTGCCAATGAAATTGGACCATTTCTGGAACCAGGTGCAAGTGCAACAAACTCAACTCCAGCATTTATAAGTTGTTGAACTACTAATTGAGCTGTTTGAGCAGAAGCTGGTTGTTTAGATTCTTTTTCGGTCACTAAAACCAGTTCCTCTCTCTTCCGAAATCAAATGCCATGTTAAGTCTCTGAATTAATTGAGAATGATTAGAACTTTCTTTAATTATTGATTCGTCTATATCAAGTCTCTTTACTTCAACAAATCCATTATGGGGTTTAAGGGTTTTCGTAACAACATCAGTAGAAAGAATTGAGCCAGTAGCTGCACCTGCCACTAGTCCTGATCTATCACTTATTAAGGATTGGGCCAAAAGGGTCATATATAAACCAATACTTGTATCCATCGAACCTGAAACGACAACTTTTTTACCGCTATTCAGAATTTTTTCCGAAATTTCGGTGAATCTCTTAATTCCCCCGATTGGAATCGGTTTTACAACAATGAAATCTGCTATTTGAGTTAGGGAGTTAATAAGTTCAGTATTAGTTGAATCTGGAGCCAATCGAAGATTTTCATCTACTGCTATTTCAATTGTAGTTTTATCTTTTAATTCAATTAATTCTTCAATAGTTGCACAAGGTTGTTCTACATATTCAACATTGAAATTAGATAAATTTGCACAATACTTGATCGCATCATCAATTTTTAAACTTCCATTAAAGTCAATTCTGAAAATAACATTTTTATGAAACGCAACAATTCGTTCTAAAAAATTAATATCTTTAATTAAATCTTTTCCTTCTAGTTTTACTTTTAAAGTTTTACAACCTGTTGCATTAAGAATTTCAATTGCTTTTTTTGATTCATTACTTGTGGATATTGCGTTTACTTCAATTAGGTTTGTTGGTGGATCAGGTAATTTAGTCCAAGCCATTTCTAGCGCTGCTTGTAACCATCGTGTGCTGTGCTCTATTGAATGATTTGGGAAAGGCGCAAATTCAGCCCACCCAAATTCTCCTTTTATTAAAACGCCTTCGCGATATTTATTTCCACGCATTGCATCTGTTAACTCAACTCTGAAAGTTTTCAGATTGGCTAAGGCAATTTCTTTACTAAGCATTAAAACTTACTTCCTTTTTAAGGACGCTTTGGAAATTTACCGAAATCAGGCTTTCTTTTTTCTTTATAAGCATTACGGCCTTCTTGTGCTTCTTCGCTCATGTAATACAGCAGAGTTGCATCTCCTGCTAATTGTTGAACTCCCGCCAATCCATCATCTGCAGCATTAAATGATGCCTTAAGTAATCGAAGAGAAAGTGGAGAATGTTGCAACATTTCTTTTGCCCACTTAACGGTTTCTTTCTCTAATTGAGTTAATGGCACAACTGCGTTTACTAATCCCCACTCCAAAGCAGTTTTTGCATCATATTGTCTCGCTAAAAACCAAATTTCTTTTGCTCTCTTTAATCCGATTTGACGTGATAGCAAGCTTGATCCAAACCCGCCATCAAATGAACCAACTCTTGGACCTGTTTGACCAAATTTTGCATTATCTGCTGCTATTGATAAATCACAAACCACGTGTAAAACATGTCCGCCACCAATTGCAAATCCAGCAATCATTGCAATCACAGGTTTAGGAAGTCTTCTAATTTGAACTTGCAAATCTAAAACGTTAAGTCGACCAATTCCCTTTTGTGCAACTTCATCATCGCCCATGTATCCATCATCGCCACGGATACTTTGATCCCCACCTGAACAAAAAGCTAGATCACCTTTTCCGGTAAGAATAATTACGCCAACCTCATTATCATCTCGCGCCATATCAAAAGCTTTAATTAATTCTGTAACTGTTTGAGGTCTAAACGCATTTCTTTTTTCTGGACGATTGATTGTTATTTTGGCAATACCATCAGCAACGTGATATTCGATATCTCTCCATTGACCTTCAGGTTTCCAATTCAATGCAGATTCGATTGAGGATTTAGCTGGATCGTTAGTCACTTAAAAACATTCACTCTCTACGCTGGTGTCCTGATGACTCCAATCTTTGCAAACCGAGTTCTACTGCCCGCTGGCCGGAAGGCTGCTGACGCAGTTTCAGAGGCAATTTCTAAAAGTCTTAATGAAAAATCAATTAGTGCACTAGTTCCAACTACAAAAGGTGAAAGTTTAGCCAATAAATATGAAAATGCGATTGATGTTTCAATTCCTTGTGAAATCGATTCAGGTCTAATTGTTTGCACTAGTGGATCGACTGGAAATCCAAAAGCTGTTGAAATCTCCTCCCAAGCTTTGATTGAGGCCACCAAACTTGTTAATTCAAAATTTGAAGAACCTGCCTCTTGGCTTTTAGCAATTAATCCTGCATTTATTGGCGGTGCCATGGTTATCGCAAGAGCAATTGCTCAAAAGCAAAAATGGGAATACGGATTAGATGATGATGGAAAATTTTCTCCAGAAATTTTTGCTGGGATTGCCCAAACATTTATTGCGAAAAATGGCAGGGTGAGAACCTCGCTAGTTGCGGCACAACTTTCAGCATTGATTGCGCAAGATCAAACTGAATTACTAACTAAATTTGATGCAATCTTGGTAGGTGGTGGACAAATCTCACCAGAAATTTATAACAAATTAAAAAATCAAGGTGTTAATTTAATAAGAACTTACGGAATGACCGAAACTTGTGGAGGTGTTGTGTGGGACGGTAAAGTTCTTGAAAATGTAAAGATAAGAATTGAAAATCCGGCTAATGGTGGTGCTGGAAGAATCTCTATCAATAGTCCAAGTAATGCCACTTGTTACCACGGAAATAGTGAAGGCATAACTCAGCTTAATCAAATAACTTTCAATAACGGTTGGGTTTTAACTCAAGACATAGGAACTTATGAAAATGGTATTTTGAAAATAATTGGAAGAAGCGACGACATTGTTATTTCCGGTGGTGTAAATGTTTCTGTTCATGCCGTTGAAAATGTATTAAGAGATCAAGTTGGAGTTGAAGATGCTGTTGTTTTTGCAATGCCAGATGAAACTTGGGGCACAATAATTGCAGCTGTAGTTGTTGGAGATGCTGATTTACTTACTCTGCAAGACGCAGTTGAAAAAGAATTGGGAAGTCCTGCCAAACCGAGAGTAATAAAGTTTGCACACGAACTGCCTTTGCTTCCAAATGGCAAAATTGATGTAGATTCTTTGAAGTGACCAGTTTAAATATTTGGTATCAGGGAGCAAGACCCAAAACTTTGGGTGCTGCAATTGCACCAGTTTTAGTGGGTTCTTCCATTGCATATTATGAAGATTCATTCAATTTAACTATTTCATTCTTAGCATTATTAGTCAGTTTGTCTATTCAAATCGGTGTCAATTATGCAAATGATTACTCTGATGGAATTAAAGGCACAGATGATCAAAGAGTTGGCCCAGTGCGTTTGGTTGGGCAAAAACTTGCCAAACCAAACGCGGTTAAAAGCGCAGCATTCTTATTCTTTTTAATTGCAGCTCTTGCCGGGTTGTTGATAACAATTATTTCTGAACAATGGTGGTTCATTCTTTTAGGTATTTCAGCAATAATTTCAGCTTGGACTTACACCGGTGGACCAAAACCATACGGCTATGCAGGTTTAGGTGAATTATTTGTATTTATTTATTTTGGGATAGTTGCAGTTCTTGGAACAATTTATGCGCAAACACTTTTTTTCAAGCCATATTTCTTAATTTATGCTTTTGCAATCGGTTTTTTTGCTTCAGCAATATTGGTTGCTAATAATTTAAGAGATAGGCAAAAAGACCTTCAAAATAACAAAAATACGCTAGCAGTAAAGTTGGGAGATAGGTCAACAAGAATATTATTTTTAATCTTAATAATTTCACCTTTTTTACTGGTCACTTCATTCTTTATCTATAACAAATTATTTCTAGAATCTACAATAGAATTTATTACACAAATTCATTTATTTGCCGCTTTCTTGGCTTGGAAGTGTATTAGACCAGTAACTAAACATGCCGTTGGAAAGGATTTAATTCCTGTTTTAGTTAACACTGGAAAAACAGAATTACTTTGGGCATTACTTGTTTCTCTTGGCCTGATTCTAGAAACTATTTAATTTCCGTTGATTATTTTGTCTTCTTTTTCTGCAGCAGAGGCAATTTTTTTGTTAACCTTTTGAAATGCTGAAAAAATCGAGTTAGACAACTTATCTCTTGTATTTGATAAGACAAAAAGGCTGACAATTCCTGAAGCTAGAAAGCCAATCAAAATCAAAGTAATTCCTCTTAAACCAAGCAGAAAACCAACACCGAGAAAAGCAAACAAAATTAGGATTCTCAAAAAAGTGTAGGTAAATATATTTTTCAAGATTAAACCCCTGCGTAACTATGAAGTCCTGTAACCCAAATATTTATTACAAAAAAATTAAAAACAATTGCTGCATACCCTGCTATGCTTACCCAAGCCGATTTCGTGCCTTTCCAACCAATTGTCACTCGAGAATGTAAATACGCTGCATAAATAATCCAGGTAATAAATGCCCACGTTTCTTTTGGATCCCATCCCCAATATCTTCCCCAAGCGCTTTCTGCCCAGATTGCGCCTGAAATAACCGCAAAGGTCCAAATCGGAAATGCAAAAAGTACAACTTTATATGAAAATCCATCAATTCTTTTAGCTGAGGGAAGGTTTTTAAATTTTCCTTTATTTCTTAACAAATACAAAATTGATAAAGCAAAATTTATTGAAAATGCACCATATGAAATTATTGCTGAGCTAACATGAATTAAAAGCCAACTTGATTTTAAAGCAGGAACTAATGGTCCACTTTCCGTGTAAAGAACAATAACGGAAAGACCTAAAAGCAAAATTACAGGAACGATTACAAAAATTCCTAGCCAAGCTATATCTTTCTTAATTGAAATAAATAAAAAGGTAAAAATTATTGCGACAGCTGAAGCCAATGCAAACTCATACATATTTCCCCAAGGAGCACGCTGTGCTGCAATTCCTCTTAAAATTAATGCGGCCATTAAGAAAAAACCAGTTAGCCAAGTTAAAGATATTGCAACATTTGAAATTCGTGAATTCTTTTTCTCTTGAGTTAAAGACAAAGAAAATAAAATTAGATTAAGTGCCGCAAGGAAAATACCAAAGTAAACTAAAAGGTTGCTTAGCGAATTTGCACTCAAATTGATCTATCCTCTTTTTTCTTTATCTTCTTTACACCTAATTCCATCAATATTTTTTCAATATCTTTATTGATGTCGTGGTTAGCACTTTTTGCAAGCCCCGCTATCTCTATAACACTAGAACCTATTGAGGTTTTTGGCATCAGCACCCAAATTCTTCGCCTTTGTACGAATAAACCAAAAAACATTCCCCCCATGGCAAGAATTGCTCCTATTAAAGCTAAAAATCTTCCTGGTTCATATGCGACCTGAAAAGAAGCAAATTGATCAACCGAAAGAAACTTAACTTCGTAACCTTGATCCGTGACCCATGTTTCGCCGGGTTTTAATTCTTCGATACCAAGTTCCTTCATTTTTGTTGTATCAAGTTTGTAGATGCTTTGAGCAATACCTTGATTAACACCTAAATCTCCTTGCCAAAGAGACATAAAGATTTGTGGATTATCCAAAGCTGGAAAAACTGAAACTGGACCATTGACTGGATCAACAATTGCAGTGGGTAAAAATCTGGCATTAATGCCAAGTTGTGGATTTTCATCAGCAATTTTTATTACACCTGTTGACGAAAAGTTTCCGTCTTGAGGTAGGAACACAACGGAGTCAGAAAAAATAATTTCTTTCTGAGGATTTAATACTTCAAGTCTCGGTGCATAACCATGACCGGTTAAATAGATTTTCGTACCGTCGTTATTAAATGGTTTATTTACTAAAACCTTTAATTCTTTTTGACCATCTACAACAATATTTGCTTCAAATTTACGTGGAGAACCTTTTTGGTTTACACTTCTTTCAAATTCAACAACAAAGTCTTTGAGAGTAAAAAAGAAATCTGGCATACTTGAAATATTAAATAGTTTTCCAGCTCGAAAGTCATCGTATTGAGTTAAAGTGTTGGCAAATCCACTTCCCTCTTTAACAATTACGGTTCCTCTATAACTAAAAAGTGCCCCAAATGCCAAAGCTACCGTTATCAGAATCAAACTTGCGTGAAATATTAGATTTCCTGCTTCTCTTGCATATCCCTTTTCTGCAGTTAAACCATTTAATTTTTTATTTGTTCGCCAACCAAGATTATTTAATTTCAACTCAATTTTATCAATATTAGATTTGGATATTTTTATTTCTTGGTATCCAGAAAATTTATTTATACTAGTAGGCGGATTTGGGGGAACTTCATTAAAGGACTGCCAATAAACTCTCAATCTAGGCACAACACACCCAATTAATGAAATCATTAATAAGATATATAGAGCCGAAAACCAAAATGATCCATAAACATCAAAGAAACTTAGTGATTCAAAAATATCAGCCAAGCCAGGATTTTCATTTTTCCAATTATTAACTTTAAGAATCGAAGCTGTTCTTTGCGGAAGAATTGATCCTGGAATAGCGGCAAGTGCAACTAACAAAAGTAATAGAAGAGCTGTGTTCATGCTTGTTAATTGACGCCACGTCCAACGCAGAAATCCAACAAAATTAAGCGGAGGTAATGGAGTTTCTGTTCTTTGTTTTGGTGAAATTTGTTTTTTCATAGTACTGGAGTAAATCCTGAAATTAGTATTCGTAATTGAATGGTCACTTCAGACCAAAGTCCGCTTACAAGAAGGAAACCAATGAATATCAAAAGTATTCCACCTAATCTTATAAAAAATAGTTGATGCTTTCTTAACCAATTGACAGAAATTATTGCTTTCTCCAAGATAAATGTGATTACTAAAAATGGTAAACCTAAACCAATTCCATAGCATGCAGAAAGAATTGCTCCACGAAAAACTGTGGCTTGGTTAAATGCCAGAGTTTGAACAGCCGCCAAAGTCGGTCCAATACATGGTGTCCACCCAATGGCAAATAAAGCACCTAACAAAGGAGCTCCAATAATTCCTTGTTTAACGGGCGTGTGAAATCTGTATTCCCTCTTGAATAAATTCCAGAATCCTAAATAACTTATACCAAGAGCCATAACAAATAGACCCATAATTCGCTCAATGGTTTTGCCATTGGAAACAAACCAACCACCAATTCCTCCAAAAAACATACCGATACAAACAAAAACAAAAGTAAAACCAATTATAAAAAGTAAGGTAGCAAGTAATGCTTTTGATTTTTTAATTGATTTATTGGCATTTAAACCAAAACCGGTAATAAATGAAAGATATCCCGGAACTAGCGGTAACACACATGGTGACAAAAAGGAAATCACACCTGCGCTGAATGAAATTAAAATAGCTATTAACAGAGAGCCTTGGGTGACGGTATTCATTCATCGACCAAACTTGAAATAAAACCTTGTATTAAAGCCCTGTCTATTGGTCCAAGTTGTCTAGCCGCAACGAGTCCATTTTTATCAATTAACACGGTGGATGGAATTGCATTTGCAGGTAGAGAATCTTTGAATCCTAAAAGCAGAACTCCATCACGATCATAAATATTGGGGTAAGTTATTTCAAAATTTGAAATAAATTTTTCTGCAGAAACCTTAGAATCTCTGATATTTATCCCGATAAATTCAACACCACTGGATTTATTTTTAAGATACAAATCTTGAATTTCTTTGGCTTCCTTTCGACAGGGCGCACACCATGAGCCCCAGACATTCAAAACAATTACTTTATTCTTGTAACTATTTAAATCAATTGTTTCTCCATTAAAACTTGTCGCTTGCAATTTAGGTGCTGATTCTCTTTCTTCTACTTTAAGAAATGTTGCAGAACCATCTCCTGAAATGAATCCGGCATCGCCAGAATTTTGAATGGATGCGTTAGGACTTGCACAGGCTGTAAGTAAAAAAAAACTTAAAAGAAATTTTGAGTTACGCACCAGATATTTTGCTTGCATCTTTTAGTAGATCTGCTGAGGGTTCTTCATAATTAACTTTAACTAATTTGTCATCATCAAACACAAAAGTTGTTACACTTGCCAAACTGCATTGACGTTTACGTGGGTCATGAACAAAAGATTTACCTTCAGCAGAAAGTCGTGCAATCCAAATAGGTAATTGATGCGACACCAAAAGTGCTTCTCTACCTTTAGCAGCATCTCGTGCAGAAAAAATTGCAGTTCGCATCCTGTCAGCAACTTGTTTATATGGTTCACCCCAAGAAGGCCGAATAGGGTTTCTTAGATGCCACCAGTTTCTAGGATCTCTCAAGGCGCCATCTCCGACTGAAACTCTTTTGCCTTCAAAGACATTTTCAGCTTCAATAATCAAATCATTTATCTCAGGTTTTAAATTATGAGAATTTGAAGTCGGTGCAGCAGTTTGTTGCGCTCTTTCTAACGGAGAAGAAACTATTAAAGATAAATCGTTATTCTTAAAATAATCAGCCGCACGATCAGCCATTTTTAAACCTAGTTCAGATAATTTATAACCAGGTAAACGGCCATAAAGAATTTTTTCCGGATTAAAAACTTCGCCATGTCGCATAACATGGACAAGAGTTCTAGTTGCCATGATTACAAATTCTTAATGTTTGCGGCGCATTGAACCGCGACGTTTGCTTGGACGCCAAACATTGTCACCGTTTTCAATTGCAGCAAGTCTTAATGTTTCTCCGTGTGCTGCAAGTGCATCAATCAAAATTGAAACGTTTGGAGTTTCAGCTTGCACATCAACTCGCAGACCATGTTCTTGAGCTGCTTGTGCGGTTTGTGGTCCAATAACCGCCACAACTGTTGATGCATGTGGCTTACCAGCAATTCCAACTAAATTTCTTACAGTGCTTGCAGAAGTAAAGAGCACGGCATCAAATCCACCACTCTTAATTAGTTCACGAGTGTGAGCTGGCGGTGGTGCAGCACGAACAGTTCGAAACGCAACGATGTCTTCTACTTCCCAACCTTTTGCTTGCATTCCTTCAACAAGGGTTTCAGTTGCAATATCTGCACGAGGTAAGAAAACTCTATTTATTGGATCAAGTAATTGATCAAATTTTGGCCAAACTTCTAATAAACCTTCTGAGTTGTGTTCATTTGCTGGGAACAAATCTGGTTTAACACCAAATTCAACAAGCGCATCAATTACAGGTTGACCGATTGCTGCAACTTTTAATCCTGCAAAAGCTCTGGCATCCAAACCATAATCAACAAATTTATCTCTCACGGCTCTTACAGCATTTGTGCTGGTAAAGACCACCCATTGAAATCTTCCTGAAACTAAGCCGTGAACAGCTCTTTCCATTTGTTGTGGAGTTCTTGGAGGTTCCACAGAAATTGTTGGAACTTCAACAGAAACCGCACCATAAACGGCTAACAATTTTTGGAAATCTTCTGCATCTTCTTTAGTTCTAGGAACTAATACTTTCCAACCAAATAGTGATTTGTTTTCAAACCATTGATATTTGTCGCGATTGATAACTAAATCTCCAATTACAATCACACCTGGTCCAGATTGTCTTGCAGCCTTTGCCACTACAGGAATATTTTCTAAAGTAGAAACAATAGTTCTTTGATCCGTTGTGCTTCCATCTCTTGTAACAGAGATTGGAGTTGAAGCATCGCGCCCGCGAGCAATTAATGCGCTAGCTATTGCTGGAGCTTTATCTGCAGCATTAATTACCACTATTGGAATTGTTGGATCTAAATGTAATGACCAATCAATAGGTTCTGAACCATTTAAGATGTGAACTTCTTTTCCCTTATTTGCAAATAGTGACATGCCTGCATGTGTTGGAACAGCAGTTATCGGAGAAACTCCAGGAACATATTCAAATTCAATTTTTGATTTAGCCAACGTAGAAACTTCTACAGCTAAGTTATCTTCAACGACAGGGTCACCTGCACAAAGTCTGACAACCGCTGCTCCTTCTTTAGCTGCATCAATTGCTAAACGAGCTCTTACAGCAGGAGCCATCGGTACACCGTCTTCATCAACTGCTGCAACAACATCTGCAGTTGGATTAGCATGTGCATTAGCAATATCCATTGTTGTTACATCAGCAATAATTAATTCTGCTTGTTTAATTGCGTTAATTCCGCGCAGTGTTATTAATTGTGGATCTCCCGGACCAGCCGCAACATAAATTACCGGCAGCACAATAATTTTTTTCTTAGTCAATTAATTACCTTTCGTTTCTATACGGCTTTGCGTTGTTCGTGGAATGCCAAGATTTGTAGTTCTGATGCCAAATCAACTTTTCTGACATCTACCCCTTCAGGAACACTTAAATGCACGGGTGCGAAATTTAATATGCTTCTGATTCCTGCTTTAACTAAACGATCACTTACTGCTTGAGCGCTTTCTGCTGGTGTTGCCACAACTCCTAAACGAGCATTCGTTGCTTTAATTACATCTTCTAAATCACTTAAAGCATGAACGAGCAATTCAACAGTTTTTCCTTCAGCGCCACATTTAACTTTTGTGCCTATTAAAGTTTGATCTGCATCTACTAATGCAACTACGCGAAAACCTCGAGAACCAAAACCTCCGTAATGCGCAAGTGCTCTACCAAGATTTCCCACTCCAACAATTACTACAGACCAATCGTTATTGAGTCCCATTTCACGAGAAATTTGATATCGCAAAAATTCAACGTCATAACCAACACCTCGAGTTCCGTAAGAACCTAGATGCGATAAATCTTTTCGAAGCATGGCACTAGAGACTCCAGTAAGTGCTGCTAATTCTTCAGAGGAAACTCTTATTTGTTGAGCGTCTGCTAATTGGCTCAAAGCTCTGTAATAGGCAGGAAGTCTAGAAACTGTAGCTTCTGAAATTTTGGGTGAATTGCCATCTTTTAATGATGATGAGACTTTTGATGGCATATGTCCAAAGGTACACATTTGTGCAAAAAAGCACAAATCCTCTCACAAAATCAAGACTTTTAGCTAAGGGCTTTGCGTAATCTTTCGGGGTCTACTCGCCAATAATCATGGCGCTTGCCATCTACAAAAATTACTGGGATTTCTTCACCGTATAGATGCATTAATTCAGGATTATTTTGAATTTCTTCAACTTCATAATCCGTGTTTAATTCACTAGTTACTTGGGCAACAATTTTGATGGCATCTTCACAGAGGTGACAGCCTGGTTTGGAAAGTATTTTTACTCTTTTAGAGATTTAAATCAGACCCTTAAAAGTGGGGAAAGCTGGCTGAGGGGAAATCAGCCAGCCTCTACGAATGATTCGCGCAAGTAGTCAGAAACTGCTGCTTCTGGAACACGAAACGATCTACCAACGCGCACTGCTGGCATGGTGCCGGAGTGGACTAGTCGGTAAACAGTCATCTTGGATACTCGCATTGATGAGGCAACTTCTGCCACGGTCAAGAATCTAACTTCGCCTAAAGGTCTTTCTGGGCTTGACGCCATTTCTTGCCTCTTTCTTACACGGTTTAAGACCTTCCCTAAGTCTTAAGTGGCGTGTGGTGCCACGGTAATAGATGACTACTTAGTAGCACAAGAGAGGAGGGGGGCTATTTAAGGGAACCAGACATGCTAATGGGTCTTAAAAAAGTGATGTTACAGAAGTGAATTAGCAGTTTTTTAAATAAAACGATCTGCTGGATGCGGATTTAACGACAGTAAAACTTCTTTTGCTTTTCTTCCTGGCAATTTTTTTATTGTTTTTAACAATGCAACACGATTATCGCAATGTTCTTTTAAAATTGCATAAGCTTTTTTCCCAATTAATTCAATTAAAGTATCTTTTTCACTTATATAAACAGGTTCAGTTGCATTATGAGCATCGGTATCAGATGAACAATACCAATCCATAGTGTGTCCCCCTTCGCCCCAATTTTTTCTTTTATATTCTTCGATAACAATTACTTGATAATCAGTGTCATCTTCAAATTCTCTGGTTTCATAACTTCTTCTAATTGGCAATTGCCAACAAACATCAGGTTTTGCTTCTAAAGGTTTCGCACCTTTTTGCATTGCAAGTTTGTGAAGTGCGCAACCTTGACCACCAGAAAATTCTGGTGAATTCATAAATATGCAAGCACCATCTACAACTCTTGTTTTTTCAACGCCGTCTTCTCTTTCGGTCCAACCTTTTTTTGAAATTCCTTGATTTTGTTTTTCCCAAATATCTGGAGTTAATTTCTTAACCCATTTAGCAACTCTTTTTTTGTCGGCAGGTTCAGTGAAATGTGCACCATGAATACAACAACCATCATTCGGATTTGTTTTTTCAACACCTTTGCAGCCACGTCCAAAAATGCATTCCCAATTTGAAGTCAACCAAGTTAAATCAGCTTTAATCAATGTTCCAGAGGCCTCTGGGTCGATAAATTCCAACCAGGTACGCGGAGTTTCCTTAAGAATTTCGGTCATAAGCCTGAGCCTACTTGGGTTGTTTCTCTACTTCGCAAAGTAGTCTTGTTCAATCAGTCACACTAAATAGGAAGTAAAAGTCGTGAAAATTGGCATTGTTGGCACTGGCAATATGGGTGAGGCCATATTGAAAGGTTTGCTCGATAATGTTCTAAGCCCAGATGACATTGTTTGTGTCGACAAATCTCAAGAAAGTTTAGATCGAATAGCAAAAACCTATAAAGTCGCTTGCTCACTTCATGTATCTGCTGTGAAAGATTGTGAAGTCATTTTGTTAGCCGTTAAACCTCAAAATATGGATGAGGTTTTACCTGAAATCGGTAGAACAATGTCTGCAGATTCCTTAATTATTTCCATTGCAGTTGGAATAACTTCAAATTTCATTGTTAAAAATTTGGGTGTAACAAAAGCAGCAGTAATTAGAGCAATGCCAAATACCCCAGCTTTAGTAGGAAAAGGTGTTACTGGTTTAGCAAAAGGTGAATTTGCAACTGATGAACAATTAGCTACTGCAAAAAATCTATTAGAAGCAATCGGACAAGTTGTAGTTGTCTCTGAAGACAAAATTGATGTTGTAGCAGCTGCATCAGGATCTGGACCTGCATATTATTTTTATGTAACTGAATTATTAATTGAAGCGGCCATATCTCATGGGCTCTCTAGAGAAGTTGCCCAAGTACTAGTTGAAAATACTTTTACTGGCTCTAGTGCCCTTTTTGAAAAATCAGATGATGATGTTATTGAGTTAAGAAGAAAAGTAACTTCACCAAAAGGAACAACGCAGGCTGCTATTGAATTTTTAGAAAGTAAAAATCTTAAAAGTATTTGGCAAGACGCTTTAGGCGCAGCGATTAAAAGAGCAGAAGAGATTAGTAAAAACTAAATTATTCGGCAGCGCTATTTACAGGTGGAGCATCTGGTAATGCTTGTTTAACTTCACCAGTGAATGTAAATTTTCTAGTATCTGGTGTTTTCTTATCTGCGTTAGCGGCTTCGCCTTCAACACCAACTACTACAAGATTTCCTGCAGTTAATTCACCAAACAAAATCTTTTCACTCAAAACATCTTCGATTTCTCGTTGAATAGTTCTTCTCATTGGTCTTGCACCCAATGCTTGGTCATAGCCTCGATCAACCAATAATTCTTTAGCTTGATCAGTCAAAATCAGACCCATATCTTTGTCTTTTAGTCTTTCATCAAGAGATGTGACCATTAGATCAACAATTTGTAGGATTTCTGGACGAGATAATTGATGGAACACAATTACATCGTCAAGTCTGTTTAAGAATTCAGGACGGAAATGTTGTTTAAGTTCTTCATTTACCTTTAATTTCATGCGGTCATAGTTGCCTTCAACATCGTCTCCCATTGAGAAGCCAAGACCCACACCTTTAGAAATGTCGCGACTTCCAAGGTTGGTAGTCATGATGATCACAGTGTTTTTGAAATCAACCATTCTTCCTTGAGAATCGGTTAATTTACCGTCTTCCAAAATTTGCAATAGTGAGTTGAAAATATCTGGATGAGCTTTTTCAACTTCGTCAAAAAGCACCACGGAGAATGGTTTACGACGAACTTTTTCAGTTAGCTGTCCACCTTCTTCGTAACCGACATATCCTGGAGGAGAACCAAATAATCTAGAAACCGTGTGACGTTCTGAATATTCAGACATGTCAAGCATGATTAGTGCATTTTCATCACCAAATAAGAATTGGGCCAAAGTCTTAGAAAGTTCTGTTTTACCCACACCTGATGGACCAGCAAATATAAATGAGCCACCTGGTCGTTTTGGATCTTTTAATCCAGCACGAGTTCTTCTAATTGATTTAGACAAAGCCTTAATAGCATCTTCTTGACCAATAACACGCTTGTGAAGTTCTTCTTCCATACGCAAAAGTCTTTGAGATTCAGCTTCAGTTAATTTGGCAACTGGAACACCTGTTGACATCGCTAAAACTTCAGCAATCAAATCATCGTTAACTTCAGCTACGACATCAAGATCGCCAGCTTTCCATTCACGTTCACGTTCATTCTTTTCAGAAATTAAAGTTTTCTCTTTATCGCGTAAAGCTGCTGCTTTTTCAAAATCTTGGGCATCAATAGCTGATTCTTTTTCTTTTCTTACATCAGCAATTTTATTATCAAATTCTCTTAAATCAGGTGGAGCAGTCATTCTGTTGATACGAAGACGTGCACCTGCTTCGTCGATTAGATCAATAGCTTTATCTGGTAATTGGCGATCGTTGATGTATCTATCAGCCAAAGTTGCTGCAGAAACTAAAGCAGAATCTGTGATTGTAACTTTGTGATGTGATTCGTAACGATCTCTTAAGCCTTTAAGGATTTCAATTGCGTGTGCAACAGATGGTTCTTGAACTTGAATTGGTTGGAAACGACGCTCTAAAGCAGCATCTTTTTCAACATATTTGCGGTATTCATCCAAAGTTGTTGCGCCAATTGTTTGGAGTTCACCGCGAGCAAGCATTGGTTTTAAAATTGAAGCAGCATCAATTGCACCTTCTGCAGCACCTGCTCCTACTAATGTGTGCATTTCATCAATAAACAAAATAATGTCGCCACGAGTGCGAATTTCTTTTAATACTTTTTTCAATCTTTCTTCAAAATCTCCACGATATCTAGATCCTGCAACTAAAGAACCAAGATCAAGTGAGTAAAGCTGCTTATCTTTTAAAGTTTCTGGAATGTCACCTTTAACAATTTTTTGCGCTAAACCTTCAACGACAGCAGTTTTTCCTACACCTGGTTCTCCAATTAAAACTGGATTATTTTTGGTGCGACGAGAAAGTACTTGCATTACTCGTTCAATTTCTTTATCGCGACCAATTACCGGATCAAGTTTTCCATCTCGCGCTGCTTGGGTGAGGTTTCGGCCGAATTGATCAAGAACTAATGAAGTTGAAGGTGTTCCCTCGTTTGGGGCGCCAGAAGTTAATGGTTCTTTTCCTTGATAACCAGATAGTAATTGAATTACTTGTTGGCGAACCCGATTTAAGTCTGCGCCAAGTTTTACAAGAACTTGTGCAGCTACTCCTTCACCTTCGCGGATAAGTCCTAACAAAATATGTTCTGTACCAATGTAGTTATGGCCTAATTGCAAAGCTTCTCTTAAAGATAATTCCAAAACTTTTTTAGCTCGAGGGGTAAATGGAATATGGCCTGATGGTGCTTGTTGGCCTTGGCCGATAATTTCTTCAACTTGGGATCGAACAGATTCAAGTGAAACACCTAAAGATTCTAAGGATTTAGCGGCAACGCCTTCACCTTCATGAATTAAACCTAAAAGAATGTGTTCGGTGCCAATGTAATTATGGTTGAGCATGCGGGCTTCTTCTTGCGCAAGAACTACTACGCGTCTTGCTCGATCAGTAAATCTCTCGAACATTTAACTTAAGCCTCCTTGCATCAACTTTAGGGAATTTGTTTTTTCCTATACATCTATAGTACGTCTCCTGATTTATTAAGCAAATTCAACCTAAAAGCTGAGCAAACAACCCTATAAGTGGTATTCAGTTGCCTCATAAGCAACAAGAAGTAGGGGTGTTGAAAATTTAGGCAATTTTAAAGGTGTTTGATCATTCTGGTGTTGCCCAAAGTGTTTGGTTTTACTTTGTCCAAATCTAAAAACTCCGCAACACCAACGTCATAAGACTCTAAAAGTTGCTGATAAATATCTGGTTCAACAGGTGTGCCTTCTATTTCTTCAAATCCATGTTTTGCAAAAAATTTTGTTTCAAAAGTTAAGCAAAATATTCTCTTCACACCTAGTTATTTTGCTCTTTTGATTAACCCTTCTAATAGTTGAGAACCAATTCCTTTATTTTTATATTCTGGGAAAACTGCAACAGTTCTGACTTCAGCCAAATCTTCCCACAGAACATGAACTGCTCCAGCACCAATCACTTGACCGTTATTTTCAATAACTAAAAAATCTGGTACGGCTTCATACAAAGTAACCGTTGCTTTAGAAAGTAATCTTCTTTCGGGAGCATAGGTATCCACAAGTTTTCTAATGGTTGCAACATCAGAAGTTTTTGCTGGACGAATATTTAGTGCTGACATTTATTGTGGTTTAACTAGTGGAAATAGAACGGTTTCTCTAATGCCTCTGCCGGTAAGCATCATTAACACTCGATCAATTCCCATACCTTGTCCACCAGCTGGTGGCATTCCATATTCAAGTGCTCTTAAGAAATCCTCGTCAATTTGCATCGCTTCCACATCGCCACCTTGGGCAAGTTTTGCTTGTTCAGTCAATCTTTTTCTTTGTTCAATTGGATCATTTAGTTCTGTGTAAGCGGTTCCAATTTCAGCACCAAACGCCACCAAATCCCAGCGTTCTGCAACTCGATTATCTTCGCGGTGCTGTCTAGTTAATGGAGCAACGTCGGTTGGAAAATCTGTGTAAAAAGTTGGCAGTATGGTTTTATCTTCAAGTAAATGTTCATAAAGCTCTAAGACCACTTGACCTCTGGTCCATTTTGGATCATGGGAAATTTTTAGTTTGTCGCATAAATTTCTCAAAGTTTTTTCATCTGTATCGGCATTAATTACTTCACCCGTTGCCTTTGATAAACCGTCATAAACTTTCACTACTGGCCACTGTCCACTTATGTCATGTTCTGTGTGGTTTCCTTCGTCGTCCCAATGTCTTGCAATTTCTTTGCCGTAAACATTTTTTGCTGCCTCTTGAATTAAATGTTGAGTTAATTCACGCATGACGTCATAATCGCCATATGCTTGATACATCTCAAGCATGGTGAATTCTGGATTGTGAGATGAATCAGCACCCTCGTTTCTAAAATTTCTATTTATTTCAAAAACTTTGTCTACGCCACCAACTAGTAATCTTTTTAAATAAAGCTCAGGTGCAATTCTTAAAAACAGTTCCATGTCGTAAGCATTTATATGAGTTTTAAATGGACGAGCATTTGCTCCACCGTGCAGCACTTGCAACATCGGCGTTTCAACTTCCACAAAACCGCGCTCTGTTAAAGATTTTCTAATACTTGAAACTACTTTAGATCTAACATGAAGCATTTCTCTTGCTTCAGGTCTAACTATTAAATCTACATAACGCATTCGAACTCTTTGTTCAGGATCATTTAAACCATGATGTTTATCAGGAAGGGGTTTTAGAGATTTTCCGGTAATTAACCATTTGCTGGCCTTAACTGAAAGTTCACCACGTTTTGTTGTTACTACTTCGCCAGTTAAACCAACATGATCACCTAAATCAACATTTTCTTTCCAAAGCTCAACAGAATCTTCACCAACCGCATCTGCCGCAATCATTACTTGCAAATCCCCTGAGCCATCTCTAAGAGTTGCGAAAATTAATTTTCCAGCAATTCGATTCAGCATTACACGACCAGCGATAGAAACAATTTTTCCAGTTTTTGCTTCAGGAGCTAAATCTTTATTTTCATTTCGAACTTCTAAAAGTGTGTGATCTGGTTTAAAACCAACAGGAAAAGGATCTATGCCTTGGGATTGAATCCTGGCAAGTTTTTCGCGACGAATTTGCTCTTGTTCGTTCAAATCCTCGGAAGTTTCGTTACTCATAGAAAACTAGACTACTTGTTCTTTTCGAAAACTAACCTTAAGCCTTCCAAGGTCAAGTCTGGTTCGTGATGAGTGATAGTGCTGGATTCTTCAACTACTAAAGAAGCAAGTCCACCAGTTGCAACAACTGCTTTTAATGGACCAATTTCAGCAATAATTCTTTGCAAAATTCCATCCACTTGACCTGCAAAACCATAAAGTGCACCTGATTGCAGTGCTTCAACAGTATTTTTACCAACCACACTTCTTGGTTTAACAAATTCAACTTTTCTTAATTGTGCAGCTTTATTCGCTAGAGCATCTAAGGATATTTCTATTCCGGGCGCAAGTGCTCCACCCAAAAATTCTCCTTTTTCGCTAACAACGTCAAAATTTGTTGAGGTTCCAAAATCAACAACCACAGATGGGCCACCATGTCTTTCATATACCGCTAAAGAATTTGCAATTCGATCAGCACCAACTTCTTTAGGGTTATCAGTAATTATGGGAACTCCTGTTTTAGTTCCAGGTTCAATAATTACAGTTTTGGTATCAGAAAAATATCTTTCTAACATCCAGCGCATTTCTCTTAATACTGAGGGAACTGTAGAACAAAGTGAAATTCCAGTTACTTTTGGTTGATCTTTTAACAAACCATTAAAAGTTAAAATTAATTCATCCGCAGTTGAATTTGCATCGGTTTTAGTTCGCCAATGATTAATAAGTTTTTCTCTGTCGTACAGACCTAAAACGGTATTAGTATTACCAACATCAATTGCTAATAACATTTACACTCCTAGCAACTCTAAATTAGTTCGCATATTTAGCGAACAGTTCTCAGGTCACCACCTATATCCAACACGGGGGCTGAATGGGTTAACGCACCCACGGCTAGAAAGTCCACACCAGTTTCAGCAATTTTGCGGGCATTTTCCAAAGTTATGCCACCGCTTGCTTCTAATTTTGCTTTCTTATTAACAATTCCGACAGCTTTTCTAAGTTCATCTAGATTGAAATTATCAAGCAAAATTAAGTTAGCGTTTGTATTTAATGCCTCATTTAATTGCTCAATATTATCGACCTCAATTTCAAATTCTAAATCAGGAAATTTATCTTTAACTTTTTCAACTGCGTTTTTTATTGAACCAGCAGCAACTATGTGATTATCTTTAATTAAAGCTTGATCATTCAAACTCATTCGATGATTTGTTCCACCACCTGTTTTCACAGCATATTTTTCAAGTAGTCTTAAGCCAGGTGTTGTTTTTCTTGTATCGCGTACTTTTGTATTTGTTCCCGATAATTCTTTAACCCATTTATTAGTTGTGGTCGCTATTCCACTTAAATGTCCTAGAAAATTCAAAGCTGTTCTTTCTGCAGTTAATAAATCAATAGTTGAACCTTTTGCCGTTAGTAAACATGTTTTGGCATCTACAGTTTTTCCGTCTTCGACACAGATTTCAATTTCAATTTTCTTATTTGAAACAGACAAAAAAACTAAAGCAGCAATATTTATTCCAGCAATTACTCCAGAAGATCTAGTTACTAAATCTAATTCTGATATTTGGGTTTCAGGAATTGTGGCAAGGGAAGTTACATCAGTTCCACCCATTAAATCTTCAGAAATGGCCAAATCAACAAGAGCTTGAACAAGTTCAGGTTCTAAACCATTTTTTCTTAATTCTTCATAAACTTGTTGCTTGCTATTCATATTTTATTTCTTTCCTAAAGCTTTTTCTGAAAGTTCCAATTTACCTTCATTGAGTTTTCCCTGAATTCTCACAAGCCATCTTTCGTCATTTCGTTCAGGAAAATCTGATCTCCAGTGTGATCCTCGGCTCTCTTCCCTGCGTAAGGCTGCGCTGGAGAGAAAACTTGAAACGGTTAATAAATTAGTTGCCTCCCAGCTTTGAGTGGAAGAAAATTTTGTTGTTTTTGTCGCTAATTCTTCAAGTTTTGAAATGGTTTTATTAAGTCCAGTTGCAGTTCGAACTGCTCCTGCTCCGGTTGTTGTTGTTTCGGTGATGTCTTTTCTTACTTTCCCGTCAATAAGGTTTGTAGGAATATTTTCAATTAAAGGCTCACTTTGTACTGGTAACTCTGTTAAATGATCAGCAATTCTTTCAGCTACTACTAGCCCTTCCAGCAAACTGTTTGATGCCAACCTATTTGCGCCATGCACTCCAGTATTTGCGCATTCACCTACAGCAAATAACCCAGGAATATCAGTTCTTCCAGTCATGTCCGATACAACTCCACCTGATGCATAATGAGCTGCCGGTACAACTGGAATCATTTCAGTTAAAGGATCTATACCTATCTTTCTGCAACTGGATAAAATATTAGGAAATCTTTGTAACCAAATATTTTCACCAAGTTTTGTTCCATCAAGATAAACAAATGGTTTACCACTTTTAATTATTTCCTCATGTACTGCGTGAGCAACCACATCTCGTGGTGCTAAATCTTTCATAGGATGAATTGAGGACATAAATGCTTCCCCATTTATGTTTCTTAAAATTGCTCCCTCTCCTCGTACCGCTTCACTAATGAGTGGCTGGGAACCTCTTGAATCTGCTCCAACCCATAGAACTGTTGGATGAAATTGCACAAATTCTAAATCTGCAACTGTTGCTCCTGCTCTTAAAGCCAAGGCCACACCATCACCTGTTGCAACTAAAGGATTTGTTGTTTGTTGAAAAACAGCACCAAGTCCTCCCGTTGCCAAAACCACCGCACGAGCTAAAGCAGCTCCGACTCCGTCAATTTTTCCTTTACCCATTACGTGCAAAGTAACGCCACAAACTCTTTCATTTTTATCTTTTAATAAATCTAGAACTAAAGCATGTTCAAAAATTCTTACTTTAGGATCAGCTAAAACTTTCGCCACTAATGCTCTTGATATTTCTGCACCTGTTGCATCCCCTCCCGCATGAGCAATTCGATCTCTTCGATGCCCACCTTCTCTAGTTAATGCAACGTTTCCATATGAATCTAAATCAAAAGTCGCACCTAAATTTATTAATCTTCTTACAGCTGCTGGTCCTTCTTGTACAAGAATTTTCACAGCATCTTGATC
>JBJOKB010000089.1:0-5058 GCA_046046315.1 Actinomycetota bacterium
TTCTTATTTTTTCTATTTCCACTTTCAACTCTTCTAGCTACATCACTGCAAAAACCTGCAGGCCTAAGTCCAGATGATGGATATCTTCCTGCGTTTAAAATTTCCAACTATTCAAATGCTCTTGCAGAATATTATCCACAATTTTTTAGAGCTTTTTTATATTCAGGAATCGCAACAGTAATTTGCTTACTACTTGCTTATCCAATTGCTTACTACATGGCATTTAGAGCGCGTAAGTATAGAAATTTAATGTTGGTGTTAATTGTTGCTCCATTTTTTGCTTCTTTTCTGCTCAGAACAAATGCATGGAAAACAATTCTTTCAGGTGATGGATTAGTGGTTTCTGTTTTAAATTCAATTAATTTACTTCCCCAAGATCGCATTTTAAATACGTCACTTGCTGTTGTGGCAGGGCTAACTTATAACTTTTTACCTTTCATGATTTTGCCGCTTTATACTTCATTAGAAAAAATTGATCCACGCTTAATCGAAGCAGCTGGTGATTTGTATTCACCTCCTTCGCAACGGTTCTGGAAAGTTGTTTGGCCATTATCTTTACCTGGAGTGATTAGTGGAACACTTTTAACTTTTATTCCTGCCTCCGGTGACTATATAAATGCTGAATTACTAGGAAGTATCAAAGATAAAATGATTGGAAACGTGATTCAATCTCAATTTATTGATCTTCGAGATTATCCAACAGCATCAGCGCTGTCATTTACATTTATGGCGATAATTCTGGTAATGATTTATTTATATATCCGTAAAGCTGGAACGGATGATCTGGTCTAAAATGAAAATTATTAAATTGATGCGAGAAAAAACTCTTCAAGTTTTTTCGGTTCTGATAATTATATATTTAATGCTTCCGTTAGCAGTTATTATTTTACTGTCTTTTAATAAACCAAAGGGAAGACAAAATACTTCTTGGAATGAATTCTCACTTGATGCCTGGACAAATATTTGTCGAGATCAAACAATTTGTTCGTCATTTGCTACAAGTATCAAAATTGGTTTGTTAGTGACTATCATTTCGACAATTATTGGCACAATGATTTCTTTTGCATTGATAAGACATAGATATAGAGGAAGAGGGGCTACAAGTTTATTAGTGTTTTTACCTCTTGCTACTCCAGAAGTAATTCTTGGTGCATCTTTACTGGCATTATTTTTAAATATTTTTATTCCGCTTGGTTTCTGGACAATTCTGTTGGCGCAAATCACTTTCACAATTAGCTTCGTTGTTGTGGTTGTAAATGCACGCCTTGCTGGAATGGATCCCCGACTTGAACAAGCTGCAATGGATCTTTATGCAACTCCGTTGCAGACATTTAGATATGTAACATTTCCTATTGCACTTCCTGGGATTATGGCTGCAGCGCTTCTATCTTTTTCCTTGTCTTTTGATGATTTTATTGTGACGACTTTTAACTCAGGAAGAGTAGTCACATTCCCTATTTATATTTGGGGTGCAGCGCAAAGAGGAATTCCTCCTCAAGTTAATGTGATTGCATCACTAATGTTCTTAGGATCATTGCTTTTAGTACTACTAGCAAGTTTGATCAGTAAAAAAAGGAAGGTTACTCAATCATGAGTTTAGAAGTTGGAGATGTGGCACCAGATTTTTCATTAAAAAATCAGTTTGGCGAACTTGTGACCTTAAGTCAATTTAAAGGTAAAAATGTTGTGTTGATGTTTTATCCCTTTGCGTTTACTGGCAAGTGCACAGAAGAGCTATGCACGATTAGGGATGAAAGAAATGATTTTGTGAATGATCAAACACAAATTCTTTCAATATCCTGTGATCCAAGTGCAAGTTTAAAAATATTTGCTGAAGAACAAGGATTAGCTACGCCACTATTGAGTGATTTTTGGCCACATGGACAAGTAAGCAAGGCATATGGAGTCTTTTTAGAAGACTTAGGTTTTGCTAACAGAGGAACCTTTGTAATCGATAAAACAGGAATTATTCGCTGGAAAGTTGTGACAAGTCCGGGCGAGGTGCGTAATACCTCGGACTATCGATCAGCTCTTGCTGCTCTTTAGATAGATTACGTAAGCAACAAATCAATTCGGATTTAATTTAAATAATCCGGGCCTATAGCTCAGTTGGCTAGAGCGCCGCCCTTACAAGGCGGATGTCGGGGGTTCAAGTCCCTCTGGGCCCACGTGAACAAACCAACCGTAGCTAAGTTGGCAGAAATAATTGAAAAACGTTATCCCAAATCATTAGCTGTTGAATGGGACAGAGTTGGTTTAGAAACAAATAATCAAGAACTTGAAGTAGAGCGTGTTTTATTAACAATTGATGTCACCCCAGAAGTAATTGCCGAAGCAATTGAGAAATCAATCAATTTAATTGTCAGTCACCATCCATTGATATTAGACCCAGAAGAAATATCAGATATACAAGAAAAAAGAATTAGTATGAAAAAAGAACTTGAAAACAAAAATGTTGCTTTATATGTAGCTCACACAAATGCTGATATTGCGCAAGGGGGAGTAAACGACTCTTTAGCAAAAATTTTGGGACTCAAAAATATTAAAGTATTTGGTATTGAAAATATGGGAAGAATAGGTGATTTATCATCGCAAATATCACTTGGTGAATTTATTAAACAAATTAAATCTAAACTTCCAGAAGTTAGTAATTCAATTCAAGTAAGTGGAAATTTAGAGAATAGGATTTTTAAGGTGGCCGTTTGCGGCGGTTCAGGCGCCTCGCTTTTACCGGAAATTCGACAAACAGAGGCCGATGTTTTCGTCACTGCTGATTTAAAGCATCATGTTGTAAGTGATCACCAAATTATGCATGGACCCGCCTTAATTTCGGTTTCTCATTGGGCGAGTGAATGGGTTTGGTTACCTGAACTTAAGAATCAACTTGAGGCAGACTTCGCTTCAGAAGACCTGTCTGTTCAAATATTTGTTTCTAATGTAATAACTGATCCGTGGAGTTTTAGTTTAGGATCAGAAAAATGAGAGCAAAAGTTGAATCACAAAAACTACTTTTGGACTTGAACGCTATTGATAAAAATATCGCTAAATTGGAATATCAGAAGAAGAATCATCCCCAGTTAATGAAAATTACAGAATTAACAGCAAGGGTTCCCTCGATAGAAGCCTCAATCGTAGAAAATGATTCTTTGATTTTAGAAACAAAAAAAGATACTTCAAAATCTGAAATTGATTTTGAAAATATCTCAAAACGGATCGAAAAAGATCAACAGAGACTTTCCTCGAGTGAAACCAATGCAAAGGATCTAACACAAATTCAACATGAATTAGAAACATTAGAAAGAAAACAGAAAGATCTAGAAGAAATTCAATTAGAATTTTTAGAAAAAGTAGAAGATCTTGAGCATAAAAAAAGAGGTTTGCAAGAAATGCTGGGACAGGTTAAAAGTGAGATTTCAGAATTAAATTCCTTAATCAAGAATGATTTTGCAAAGGCTAATGAAGAAATTAAAACTTTTGCAAACCAAAGATTAGGTCTAGTTTCAAAAATAGACCAAGAGCTAGTAGCCCTTTATGAAAAAATAAATTTAGAACACGGTACAGGCGCCTCAATTTTCAGTCATGGCACATGTCAGTCTTGCCAGATTCAAATCTCACCATCTGAAATTAATAAAATAAACTCAACTGAACCCGAAGAAATTGTGCGATGCGAAAATTGTAGATGTATTTTGGTGCGGAATTGAAATTAATAATTGAAGCTGATGGCGGATCAAGGGGAAATCCTGGACCTGCCGCATACGGATGTTTAGTAAAAGATGCTCAAACTAATGAAGTCCTATTCAAAGAAGGAAAAACTTTAGGCATCACTACAAATAACGTTGCTGAATACAGCGGATTAGTTGCTGCGTTGATGGCAGCTCATGAAATCGATAAAGATGCAGAAATTGAAGTCAGAATGGACAGCAAGCTCGTTGTTGAACAAATGAGTGGAAATTGGAAAATAAAACACGAAAATATGAAAGGACTTGTGGAAAAAGCTAGAAATGCCTTCCCACAATCTCAAGTTAAGTATGTCTGGGTTCCCAGAGAAGATAATTTAGCTGCAGACACCTTATTAAATATTGCATTAGATGCAGAATTAAATCAGTGACCTTTTAGTTTGTTTAGTAAAGATGTAATAAAAGTTTTCTTTTTAAATTTCTGTTCAACAAAGTCAGCAATTTTTGCAAGTTGCAAAGTGCCATTCACGCCAATCCATCTAAACGGTTCAATTTCCCACTTTTTAGATTTGTGGTTAACCCAAGGCATAGAAATTAATTCAGAGTGATTTTTTAAAATTAAATCAGTCAAGGTTCGTCCAGCTAAATTAGAAGTTCCTACACCATCTCCAACATAGCCTCCTGCACTTGCAATTCCAGTTTTTTCGTCAAGGACAACATGAGCTGCCCAATCTCTGGCAATTGAAAGTGGACCACCCCAGGTATGTGTGACTTTTGAATTTTTAATTACTGGGAAAAGTTCACTTAATGTTCTAAATAACTCTTTATGGGTGGGTTTGTGTTGATCGAATTTATTATCAATTTTTGATCCAAAATGATAAGGAGCCCCTCTACCACCAAACGCAAACCTATTATCTTTTGTTCTTTGGCCATAAATAATCACATTTCTATAATCTGCAAATGTTTCTCTATTTTTAAGTCCTATTTCTTCCCAAATTTTTTCTTTTAAAGGTTCTGTGGCAATCATTAATGAATAAACAGGAATACTTTCTCTTTTTAAACCAGGTAAATCTGAACGGTAAGCTTCAGTTGCGTTAACAATATATTTTGCTGAAACATTTGCGGTGTCGCACTTAACAATGTTTTTAGCATAATTTAAAACTTTTGTATCTTCGTATATTTTACCACCCAGAGATTCCACAATTTGTGCTAAAGATCTAACCAATTTTGAAGGATTGATCGCAGCACAATGTGGAGTAAAGGTAGTTCCTAGAATATTTGATGCATTAATTCTTTATTTCACTTTCTTTGATCAAAATTATTCAAAATCAAGAATTAATGCATCAAATATTCTAGGAACTACCTTTACTCCACATTGTTC
>JBJOKB010000091.1:0-6784 GCA_046046315.1 Actinomycetota bacterium
GTTATCGCTTTCTTTGTATTTTTAACAAGTAATTTAAAAACTACTATTTTGGCTGTTTCACTTTTACTCAGTTGTGGACTTTTAGGAATGTGGACTTACACAATGGACACAATTGCCATGACATTAGCAGCAGTTATTTTGTCATTGCTGATTGGAATTCCCTTAGGTATTTGGGCAGGATTATCAAATCGGGTTTTAAAAGTTTTAACGCCCTTTTTAGATTTAGCACAAATTCTTCCAACATTGGTTTACTTAGCTCCTTTAGCTTTATTTTTTCTAATTGGTTCAGCATCAGCTGTGATTGCAACGATGGTTTATAGCATTCCAATTTCAATAAGAATTACTTCTCATGCAATTAGGAGTTTAAACAATTCACCACTTGAAGCTTCAGTTTCAATGGGGGCAACTACTAAACAAACTCTGACCAAAGTGCAATTGCCTATGGGAAAGCAAATGATTGTTTTAGGCATTAATCAAACAGTAATGGCTGCTCTTTCTTTTGTCGTAATTGCAGCGCTTATTGCAGCACCAGGTCTTGGAAAGCCCATTGTTACTGCTTTGACTATAAGAAATGTCGGTGATGGATTTGTTGCTGGATTAGCTGTTGTTTTTGTCGCAATCATGCTCGATAGAAGTACTAGTGCTGCTGCAAAAACAAAAGTCACTTTTATTCCCCCAACAAAAAAAGAAATTCAAAAAAGAAGAATCTATTTAGCAATCATGGGATTACTCGCTGTTGTGTCTATTTGGTTATCGAGGAATTTATTATGGGCAGCAATTTGGCCTAAGCAACTGGATGTTTCTGAAACGGTTGCAAACTCAATCAATGCTGCCACTGATTGGACCACCACAAACTTAAGATTCTTTACGGTTGGTTTTAAAGATTTCATCTCAAACTATGTGCTTAATTCATTAGAAACACTCTTAGCAGGATCTCCTTGGTTTTTAACTTTGGCAATGATTGCACTCATTGCCTATTTGTTAGGTGGTAGAAAAGCTTCAATTCTTTCGATTGGATTAATGCTTTCAATTGTTGCCCTAGGTCTGTGGAATGACACCATGATTACTTTGACCCAAACTCTGGTTGCCACGTTATTGACCATGATTATTGGTGTAATTCTGGGAGTTTGGATTGGAAGAAGTAACAAAGCAGATCGATTCCTAAGACCAATTCTTGATGCCGGACAAACATTGCCAGCATTTGTATATTTAGTTCCAATGCTTGGATTATTTGGACCAACTAGATTTACTGCAATTACCACAGGAATTGTTTATTCGATTCCCATAGTTGTAAAAATTGTTGGCGAAGGAATTAGAAGTGTGTCAACCACAATGATTGAAGCTGCAACTGCTGCTGGATCAAATGCATGGCAATTGATTACAAAAGTGCAACTTCCTGCAGCAAAAAAATCTTTATTGCTTGCTACAAATCAAGGACTAATTTTCGTCTTGGCGGTTGTGGTAATTGGTGGCTATGTCGGATCTGGCGGTCTTGGATACCTAGTAATTGTGGGAAGCTCTAAACCAGAATTGCAGGGCAAGGGATTAATTGCCGGATTTTCAATCCTCTTATTAGGTGTAATGATTGACCGAGTTGCCCACGCCAGTGCTCGTAAATACGGTAATTAATAACAAAACCCTATCGATTTCAAGAAACCGCTATTCATAGGTTCTTGAATGTATTAACATTGCAGTAATTCTCTAAAGAGGGAGAGAAACATGACACAAAAGTTAAGAGGTCGCACCGCGACCGCTTCACTTTTTGTAACTTTAGGTCTGCTTCTTGCAGCATGTTCAGGATCTGGTGTTGATCAAGCAGCAACAGAAGATTCTGCAGCTACAACCGCAGAATGTGGCGCTTGGGGAATTGCGATGCATCCATGGGTTGGATACACCGCAACTGCAAACGTTATTACTGAAGTTGCGAAAAAAGAACTTGGTTGTGAAATTACACAATCACAATTAGATGAAGCTGGCGTTACTTATGACGCAATGGAAGCTGGAACAGTTGACGTAATTGTTGAAGACTGGGGCGGCGGACGTTGGCAAGAATGGGTAGATCGCGGCGCAATAAAAGAAGTTGGTCCTAACGGACAAGAAGGTCTAATTGGTATGTATGTACCAAAATGGATGGCTGATGAATATCCAGACATTACAGATTCTGCCAACTTAAATAAGTATGCAGATTTGTTTAAGACCGCAGACTCAGGTGGAAAAGGTGCTTGGTACGAAGGTCCTCCGGGCTACACCACAATCGGTGAAAAGATGATCGAAGCAAACAAACTGAACTTCAAAGCAATTAATACTGGTTCAGAAGCTGCGTTGATTGATCTATTTACTGATGGTCAAAAAAATAAGAAAGCTGTTTTGGGATATTGGTACACACCACAATATTTCAATGCTCAAGTTGAATTAGCAAGAATTAACTTTCCTGCAAATGATTGGGCTGATGCAGCACAAGCAAGTGGTTTAACAGATTATCCAGCAACACCATTAATTAAATTAGCAACAACAAAATTAATGGAATCTGGTTCACCATTTGCAACTCTGATTCAAAACTTCCAATGGTCCAATGAAGACCAAAACGGAGTAGCCGCAGATATTGAGGGCGGTATGGATCCAGCAGCTGCTGCTCAAAAGTGGATAGATGCAAACCCTGACAAGGTTAAAGCCTGGTTGGGATAAGTAAATAAGTACAACTAGGGGCAGGCACTTGACGTGCCTGCCCCTTTTGCATGAGCATAGGTTTATCGTTAAGAATTAAGAAGTGCTGTTTCATAATGCGAAACGCATGACAAACCAACCGAAAGTGTTTTATTAATGTCAAAAAAAGTTGTTATCATCGGTGCAGGAATTGTTGGATGCGCATTAGCTGATGAATTAACTCAACGTGGTTGGACAGATGTCACAGTTTTAGAGCAAGGTCCCCTTTGGGCAGCAGGTGGTTCGACTTCACATGCACCTGGTTTGGTTTTTCAAACAAATGGCAGTAAATCTTTAGCCCTTTATGCCAAATACACCGTTGAAAAATTGTGTTCCCTTGATTTAGATGGCCAACCTTGTTTCTTGCAAGTTGGTTCCTTAGAAGTTGCAACAACTAAAGAAAGATTAAAGGAATTGCATCGCAGAGCAAGCCTTGCAACTGCTTGGGGAATTGCAGCCAAAGTAATAAGTGCCAAAGAGGCAAAAAAGCTCTTTCCCCTACTAGAAGAAAAAGCAATTCTTGGAGCACTTCATGTGCCAACAGATGGTTTAGCAAAAGCTTTAAGAGCAGATGAAGCAATGGGAAGACTTGCAATTTCAAGAGGAGCAAAGTTTTTAGAAAAACATGAAGTTTTAGATATTTTGCAAGAAAACGGAAAAGTAACAGGAGTTAGAACCAACAACGGTGATTTTGCTGCAGAAATAGTTATTGCATGCGCTGGAATTTGGGGACCAAAAGTTGGCGACATGATTGGGATGCCAACAGCAATTCAACCTCTTGCCCATCAACTTGCTTGGATGCAAGATCTTCCTGGATTAGCTGATCAAAATGAAGAAGCAACATTGCCTCTACTAAGACACCAAGATAAAGATTTGTATTACCGACAAAGAAATAAAGGATTAGGTGTTGGTTGGTATGGACATAAACCTTTACCTGTAAAAGCTAAAGATATTTTGCCTTTTGATAAAGCAAAAGTAATGCCATCAGTATTGGATTTCACTAAGAAAGAATGGGAAGGTGCAATTAAGCACTCTGGAAAAATAGTCCCAGAATTAAAGAAAGCAAAAATTGATAGTGCCATGAATGGTTTATTTTCATTCACCGTTGATGGTTTTCCTTTAATGGGTGAATGGGCAGGATTGAAAGGATTTTGGACAGCAGAAGCAGTTTGGGTCACTCATTCTGCAGGTGTTGCAAAAGCTATTGCTGAATGGTTAGTAGATGGTCATCCATCTTTGTCTGTTCATGAGTCTGATGTAAACAGATTTGAAAAACATCAAATTGGTCCAGAGCACATTGAAATGCGCGGTAAACAAAATTATGTAGAAGTTTATGACATTTTGCATCCACTTGAACCAATGAAAGAACCGCGACCATTAAGAACTACGGGTTTTTATCCACGACAAAAAGCACTTGGTGGATATTTTCTAGAAGCAACAGGTTACGAAAGACCTCAATGGTATGAAACTAATAAAAAACTTGTTGCAAAATATAAATCCCCAAAAAGAAATCCTTGGGCATCAATGCATTGGTCACCAATTATTGGAGCAGAAGCGCAATACGTTAGAAAACATGTTGGATTATTTGACATAACCTCTTTAAAACGAATTGAGGTTTCCGGAAAAGGTGCCCTTAATTTCTTGCAACATCAGACAACAGGCAAATTAGATAAATCTGTTGGATCAATTACATATTGTTTAATGCTCACTCCACACGGCGGAATACTAAGTGATATCACTGTGACAAGACTTGGCGAAAACCATTTTGTTCTAGGTGCAAATGGAAATGTTGATCTAGTTAGATTACAAAATGCAGCCCCAGATGATGTTCACGTTAGAGATATAACATCAGGAACGATTGGTTTAGGATTATTTGGTCCAAAAGCAAGACAACTTGCTCAATCTATATGTGAAGATGATTTATCAAATGAATCCCTTGGATATTTCAAAGCCAAAAAAACATACTTAGGTCAAGTCCCAGTTACTCTATGGAGATTGTCGTATGTAGGTGAACTTGGCTTTGAAATTTATGCAGATGCAGATATGGCATTGAAACTTTGGGACACACTATTTAAAGCAGGTAAGAAATTTGGATTAATTCCAGCAGGACGTGGTGCATTTAACAGTATGCGTTTAGAAAAAGGTTATCGCTCATACGGAGCCGAAATGACTAGTGAACACAACCCTTTCGAAGCTGGTTTAGGTTTTGCAGTGAGAAAAACAGGTGGCTTTATTGGTCATGAAGCACTTTCAAAAATAAATCCTGAGAACATTACTCGTAGATTAAGTTGCCTAGTTATAGAAAAAGACTTAGATGTAGTTATGGGCAAAGAACCAGTAATAGTGAATAACAAAGTTGTCGGATACACAACTTCTGCCTATTACGGACATAGCGTTGGCGCTCCCCTTGCTTATGCCTGGTTACCAATTGAGAACAGCAAAGTTGGCACCAAAGTAGAAATTCAATATTTTGACAAATTAGTTAAAGCAAAAGTCGGCAACGATCCACTATTTGATCCTGACATGACCAGATTGAAATCCTAAAGTAATGACAATTAAGAGAAGACATACCGCAGAGTTACCAGAACATCCAGACTTTTTATGGAAAAACCCTTCTCCTAAAAAGTCTTATGACGTCATTGTTATTGGTGCAGGCGGACATGGTTTAGCAACCGCTTATTACTTAGCAAAGAATTTTGGAATTACTAACGTTGCAGTTTTGGAAAAAGGCTGGCTTGCTGGTGGAAATATGGGAAGAAATACCACCATTATTAGATCAAATTATTTATGGGATGAAAGTGCTGGAATTTATGAAAAATCACTTCAACTTTGGGAGAATTTAGAAGAAGAAGTTGGTTATGAAATGTTCTTTGACCAACGTGGAGTTATGACACTTGCCCATAGTGTAAGTGATTTGCGAAGCAAACAAAGAAACTTTTATGCCAATGCAGTAAACGACATAGATTCCCAATGGTTAACACCTGAAGAAGTAAAAAAAATCGCACCCATTGTAAATATTTCTCCAAATGTGAGAAATCCCGTATTAGGTGCTACTTATCAAGCACGAGGTGGAATAGCTAAGCATGATTGGGTTGCATGGGGTTATGCAAAAGCTGCTAGTGATTTAGGTGTGGATTTAATTCAAGGATGCGAAGTTAAAAAAATTAAAGTTGAAAATGGCAAAGTTGTGGGAGTTGACACAAACCAAGGTTTTATTTCTGCAAACAAAGTAGCTATGGCTGCAGCAGGTCACACATCGGTTTTGGCTGAAATGGCTGGCTTTAGAGTCCCACTTCAAAGTCGACCATTACAAGCTTTAGTTTCTGAATTGTTGGAACAGGTATTAGACACAGTAATCATGAGTGGTGCAGTTCATGTTTACGTAAGTCAGGCTCATAAAGGCGAACTAGTTATGGGAGCAGGTACTGATGCTTACAACTCATATGCCCAACGTGGTGGATTTCATGTTATTGAACATCAATTAGCTTCTGCACTTGAATTATTTCCAATTTTTTCTCGTGCACATTTATTAAGAACTTGGGGCGGAATTGTTGATATCGCACCTGATGCATCCCCAATTCTGGGTTTAACACCTGTTGAAAATCTTTACATCAATTCTGGTTGGGGTACAGGCGGATTCAAAGCAACACCAGGATCTGGTTGGGCTTTTGCCGACACCATCGCGCATAACCGTGCCCATGATTTAGTGAAACCATATTCTCTTGATCGTTTTGTTTCTGGCCATTTAATTGATGAACACGGCGCAGCCGGTGTGGCACATTAAGGAAAATTTTAATGTTACTAATTAATTGTCCATGGTGTGGACCAAGAGATGAAACAGAATTTCACTACGGAAGTGAAGCTCACATTGGCTATCCAGAAAAACCTGAAGAACTAACTGACAAACAATGGGCAGAATATATTTTTTATCGCAATAATCCCAAAGGTTGGTTTGCTGAACGTTGGGTACATTCAGTTGGATGTCGCCGTTGGTTCAATATTTGGCGAAACACTGTGACTCATGAATTTGGTCCAAGTTACAAACCATTTACCAAGCAACCAAGTAGGCCTAAATGAGTAC
>JBJOKB010000104.1:0-2832 GCA_046046315.1 Actinomycetota bacterium
TTTAAATTTTCGAGCTGCTGGAAGATCTGATGTTGGTTTAGTTCGAGAAAATAATGAAGATTCAGGATTTATTGGTAAACATTTCTTATTAGTTGCCGATGGCATGGGGGGCCATGCAGCCGGGGAACTTGCAAGTTCAACGGCAGTTTCAATTGTTGCCCAAGTCGATATTAATCGAGAAAAAATTGATGACATCAATCAAAAGTTACAAGAAATTCCACAGGTAATAACCAAAGAATTAAAAAATGCAATCGCAAAAGATACAACTAGAGCCGGAATGGGCACAACTCTAACCTCTGCAATCATTGAAAACAATATTCTAAAAGTTATCCAAGTTGGAGATTCAAGAGCTTACTTAATTAGAGATAAAAATATTATTCGATTAACAAAAGATCAAACATATATTCAAACGCTGATTGACAATAATGAAATTACAGAAGAAGAAGCAAAAACTCATCCCCAAAGATCTCTCTTACTTCAAGCAATTGATGGATTAACAGAATCTCAACCTGAAATTTCAAATCACAAAATTCTTGTTAATGACAAAATAATATTATGCAGTGACGGTTTATCAAATGTTGTTTCAGATATTGAAATATTAGAAATTGTAAATAAATTTGATTATGTGGGTGCAGTTTCTGCACTGATAGAAAAATCGCTTGAAATAGGTGGTCCAGACAACATCACAGTAATAGTTGCCGATATTTATGAAGGAAAATCTGAAAATAAAGTCATAGTTTTAGGAGCTGCCGCAGAGCCTAGAAATCGCGTTAAATTACCGGGACTAGAATTTCCTAACGATATACACCCATTTATTACTTCTGAGTTTCCAGCACTTAAATCTGTAACTTGGGTAAGAAAGTTTGCTTTTATTTTTGTTTCAGCGTTTCTTACATTTTTGCTTTCATGGGGTGCGACCAATTGGATTTCCAAACAATTTTATGTAAGTAACTTAGGAGATAATTTAGCCATTTTTCAAGGAATAAATTCGTCGCTTGGACCAATTTCATTTTCAAGACCGGTCCAAAGTTTTAATTTGGAAGTAGTAGTTCTTACAAGAGATGATCAACAAACACTTCTTCAGGGAATAAATGCAGATTCACTTACTGAGGCTAGATTTATAGTCAGAAGACTTGATCAAAGAGCCCTTTGCTCTAAAGATTATTCATATACATTTTGTTCCGATGTAGTTAGTTCAATTAAGCCGCAATAAGTGATAAATCTGACTAAACTAAACATGTGGAGAAATTAAATTGAGTGACAAAAGAAAACTTGCCAACAGATACGAATTAGGCGATCTAATTGGTCGTGGCGGCATGGCAGAGGTTTTTGAAGCTGTTGATACCAGATTAAATCGAACTGTTGCCATAAAAATTCTTCGAGATGATTTAGCAAGAGATCCTGCTTTTATTGCACGATTTAGAAGAGAAGCTCAAGCAGCAGCGGCTCTAAATCACCCCACAATTGTTGCTGTTTATGACACAGGTGAAGAAATTGAAGGCGAAGGAAGAAATGCTGCAAATGTTCCATACATCGTTATGGAATATGTAAACGGAACAACTTTACGAGACATTGTTAAAAGTGGAAGAAAATTACAACCTGAACGTGCTTTAAAAATTTCAGTTGGGGTTTTAGATGCACTTGGTTATTCACATAGTCATGGAATTATTCACAGAGATATCAAACCTGCAAACGTGATGATAACTAAAAATGGTGATGTAAAAGTTATGGATTTTGGAATTGCTCGAGCTTTAGCTGACACAAAAGCAACAATGACTGGTGGAAGTACAGTTTTAGGAACTGCACATTATTTATCTCCCGAACAAGCTCGGGGAGAAAATGTTGATGCCAGAAGTGATCTTTATTCAGCAGGAGTTTTACTTTATGAACTATTAACTGGAGAGCCTCCATTTAGCGGAGATTCACCAGTTGCGGTTGCATATCAACATGTTTCTGAATACGCAGCACCACCTTCAAGTCTGGATTCACAAATTCCAAATGAGATAGATACAGTTGTCTTACATGCACTTGCTAAATCACCTGATGATCGTTACCAAACAGCAGAGGATTTCCAATCAGATGTTGAAAGAGTTCTGCAAGGAATACCAACTGCCGCAAGTGTTGTCCCGAAACCTAAAAAAATGAGCCCAAACACAAAGTTCACCAGAACTAAACCTCGTGGTAATTCTGTTTTGGTGATGTTGGCAATTGCTGGCTTATTTGTTGGTGGTTTAACAGTTTGGCTAGCTACTCAAATATTTGGTTTAAGTTCTGGAGATCGCATAACTGTTCCATCTCTTGATGGTTTAACAATAGAAAAAGCAACAGTTTTATTAGTTGAAGAAGGTTTAGTACTAGGTGAAGTATCCCCTGAAAATTCTGAAAGACCAATTGACACCATCATTAGTCAATCTCCTCAAGCTGGAACAACAATTACTTCAGGAAAATCAGTTGATATCGTAATAAGTGCTGGAAAATCCAAAGTAGTTGTTCCTAAATTAATTGGTGTTCAGTCTGTTGAAGATGCCAGAAGAATTCTTAGCGATAAAGGATTGAAACTTGGGCCAGTCATTGAGGTTGAAAGTGATAGCGATAAAGGCGTTGTAATTAGTTCTGATCCTGCAGCTGGAACAGCAGTAAGTGCTGGAACTGAAGTTTCATTATCAATTTCAAGTGGTCTAAAAATTGTTCCACAAGTGGTTGGACTAAGCGAAGCTCAAGCAAGAACTGATCTTGCAAATCTTGGTTTCCAAGTGCAAATACTTCAACAAATAGTTAATGAACAAATTGGAAGTGTGTTAGCACAAGCTCCAAAGCCTGGAACAAAATCAA
>JBJOKB010000105.1:0-3785 GCA_046046315.1 Actinomycetota bacterium
TTCATGAAGCACTCTCCAGAAAATCCTGATTGGTTTGCAAGAGATCGCTTTATCCTCTCTTGTGGACACGCAAGCATGCTTTTGTATTCCCAACTTTTTCTAAATGGATACGGTCTAGAAATTGAAGATTTAAAAAATTTTCGAAAAATGAATAGCCTGACCCCCGGACATCCTGAATATAAACACACAAAAGGTGTTGAGATGACCACTGGTCCTTTAGGTCAAGGTTTAGCTTCTGCCGTAGGTATGGCAATAGCTTCAAGATATTGGCGAAACTATTTTGATTCAAAAACTGAGGTTAACAAAAGTATTTTTGACAACTTTGTTTATGTTGTAGCAAGTGATGGTGATTTGCAAGAAGGAGTAACTTCCGAAGCTTCTTCCGTAGCGGGACATCTAGGTTTGGCAAATTTAATTGTTATTTATGACGACAATCGTATAAGTATTGATGGTGATACAGAACTAGCTTTTACAGAAGATGTTATTACCAGATATAAGGCCTACAACTGGGACGTTCACTCAGTTGAATTAGGCGAAGATGGACAAGTTGATGTCTCATCTTTGTCAAAAGCGATAGAACTTTCGCAAAAATCCGATAAACCAAGTTTCATCAGACTTAAATCAGTAATTGCGTGGCCTTCCCCTAATGCTCGAAATACTGCAGCATCACACGGTGCACCATTGGGTGAAAACGAAGTAAAGTTGACCAAACAAGCTTTAGGTTTTGACCCAGATAAGATATTTCAAGTTTCAGAGGAAGTAATTAACTACACTCGCCAAAGCAAAATTCGAGGAAAAGACTTATTCAATAAATGGAATGATGAATTCAATAATTGGGCGAAATCCAATCCAAAGTTAGCTGAAGATTTTGCACGTTTGCAGAAAAACGAAATTCCATCAGATTTATCAAGAGCTTTAACCGCATTTGATTCAGGAACTAGTGTTGCAAGCAGAAAAAGTGGCGGAACTATACTCAACGAGCTCTCTTCTAAACTTGTTGAATTAGTTGGCGGATCTGCCGATCTTGCTGAAAGTAATGGCGTCGCATTAAAAAATGCTGTCGTTATGCAAAAACTTAACTCTAATATTCAAAATTCATCAATTGGTGGCAAGTATTTACATTTTGGAATCAGAGAGCATGCCATGGGTTCGATAATGAATGGAATGGCACTTTATGGTTTCACTAGACCATTTGGTGCAACTTTTCTAATCTTCAGTGATTATCAAAAACCTGCAATACGTCTTGCATCGTTGATGCAACTTCCAGTTACTTATGTTTGGACCCATGACTCTATTGGTTTAGGAGAAGATGGACCGACACATCAACCTGTGGAGCAACTTTGGACATTGCGTTCAATTCCTGGTTTTGCTGTCGTTAGACCTGGTGATGCTAATGAAGTTGCAACATGTTGGTTAAAAATAATTGAAGACAGAAAACCTGCAGGAATTGTTTTGACTAGACAAAACATTCCAACGTTAGATCGCTCGATAAATTCTTCTGCCCAAAACGCCAAAAAAGGTGGTTATATTTTGCAAGATGCGCCTAATTCAATGCCTGATGTAATTTTGATTGCTACAGGCTCAGAAATACATCTAGCCCTTGATGCGCAAAAAGAACTAAATTCAAACTCAATAAATACCAGAGTTGTTTCAATGCCTTGTGTTGAATGGTTTCTCGAACAACCTGATGATTATCAAGAATCAGTATTGCCAAAAAGTGTTTCTGCCAAAATTGCTATTGAAGCAGGTTCAACTTTTGGTTGGTATCAATTTGTAGGACTTGAGGGTGCTGTAATCGGCCTAGATCACTATGGAGCTAGTGGCAAACCAGATCTTTTGTACAAAGAATTTGGTATTACTGTTGAAAAGATTGTTGCAAAAGCTAAAGAATTAAGAAAATAATTTCTTAGCGATCTCCGCGCAATTTATCGATAGCTTCGGCCAAAATAGCGTCGCCATCTTTATCATCGCGTCTTTCCTTTACGTAAGCCAAATGTGTTTTATACGGTTCGTTCTTAACTGGTTTTGGTGGGTTATCTTGATCTTGTCCGGCAGGCCATCCACATCTTGGACAATCCCAGGTATCAGGAATTGGTGCATCCACTGCAAAAGCTGGTCTACTTTCATGGCCATGTGCACAGTAAAAAGATAAACGAACTCGTGGTGCTGCATCTCCGCGCTCTGCTTCACCCATTGGGCCTGCTCCAACGCGACTTCCCCTAATTGCACTACCACCAGCCATTTATTGCTCCTTTGTTTTATGCACTTAAAACTAAACCAAGACCAATAACACTTGCAGCCCAAATTAAACCAACTGCAATTGTAAATCTATCTAGATTTCGTTCAGCCATTGATGAACCACCTAGTGAAGAACTAAACCCTCCACCGAATAAATCAGAAAGACCACCACCGCGACCGCGATGTAACAAAACCAATAGCAGAAGTAAAAGATTTGAAATTACCAAAATGACACCAAGTGTCCAACCAATGATTGTCATTTTTAAACCTTTCCAAACTTCTCTTAGTTAAGAATACGACTTGGGGCTGACAAATTTAGGTCCCGGGACCTAGTGAGTCACATGATTTATGGTTGATCTGGCCATCTGATGATGCGTAGAAATTCGTCAGGATCAAGTGCTGCGCCACCAACTAAAGCACCATCTACATCTGGTTGCTCCATGATTGCTTTGACGTTTCCAGCTTTTACCGATCCACCATAGAGAATGCGAACTTTATCTGCGACATCTTGAGAATAAAGTTTTGCAACTTTTTGACGAATCGCTATCGACATATCTTGAGCATCTTGAGGTGTGGCAACTTCTCCTGTTCCAATTGCCCAAACAGGTTCATATGCAATAACTAATTCTGAAACATAATTAGATCTAATATCTTTGAGAGCTCCTTGGACTTGTGTCAAAGTATGTTCAACTGCGTTGCCACTTTGTCTAATTTCTAAAGTTTCTCCAACTGCAATCATTGGAATCAAATCATGTTTTATAGCAGCTTTTACTTTTGCATTAACGCTTTCATCAGTTTCGTTGTGATAAGCGCGTCTTTCACTGTGACCTATCAAGGCGTATTTAGTGTGTAATTTCTTTAACATTGATCCACTAATTTCACCGGTATAAGCTCCTGAATCGTGAGCACTTATGTCTTGTGCCCCGTAGGTAATACTCAAATGATCGGCGTCAACGACAGTCTGTACTGAACGAATATCTGTAAAGGGCGGGAAAATAACAACTTCTGTTCGAGCGTAATCAGCATCAACTAGTGAAAATGCCATTTTGTTCATGTAGGCAATGGCTTCAAGATGATTCATGTTCATCTTCCAGTTGCCAGCCATAACTGGTTTTCTTTGTTCGTTTGTCATTTATTCCTCTTCTAAAACTGCTAAACCGGGTAAAACTTTTCCTTCAAGAAGTTCTAGTGAAGCGCCTCCACCAGTGCTGATGTGGTCAAACTTTGACTCATCCAAACCAAGCAATCTAATAGCAGCTGCTGAATCTCCACCACCGACAACGCTATAGGCATCGCTATTGGCAAGTGCTTGGGCAACTGTTTTTGTGCCAGAAGCAAATGCATTTACTTCAAATACTCCCATTGGTCCATTCCACACGACTGTTTTTGCGGCTTTAATTTTGCTTGCAAAAAGTTCACTAGTTTTAGGGCCAATATCTAGTCCCTTTTGGCCAACCGGTATTTCGTGTGCGCTTACAACTGAAACTGGTGCTGAGCCATCCAACTCTTTAGATATAACTAAATCAATAGGTAAAACAAGTTCAACA